>NZ_JBARVX010000333.1:0-19198 GCF_049646505.1 Microcoleus sp. | reverse complement strand
GTGGAAGTGTACGCGCCCGATCGCCAAGACGTTAACGGCCGGTTGGGGCGCATTCAGTCAGTGGGCGAGAAAACAGCTACCGTGTGGATGCGACACATCCCTACTCTTGCCATGAATTTGCATACCTTCAAACACTCAGCTCTCACCGTCGTGCCGCTCGAAAATCAACCGGGACTTCAAGAAATTTGCGATCGCACTGACCGACTTCACCAATTAGGAAATCTAGATCCGTTTGAAGTCGAAATTCTGAACTTGTTAGAAAGATCAACGGTTCTTACTCCCACCGAATTGCAGTATTTAGAACAGGTTGAGAACAGACACAAACTTGATTGAGTGCCTCATGGTGTTGCTGAATCAAATATTCCGGGAGATTTGCAGGCGGCGCTTCGTCGTAATAGTAGATAAATAGACAACCGATGATGCTGTCGCTGTGTTCTAATAACCAGCAGAAAGAAAGGAGTTTTTTGATTTAATTGATGACGTATTTTTCAAAGTCAAAGTTAGGTTTGACTAGCATTGAGGGGTCGATAGCTTCGCGTTCAGCAGCGAATGCTTGCCAGAGGGGGGCGAGATCCTTTGCGTCGGTTGCGGTGGCTCTTCCGGTGGCTGTAAGGGGCGATCGGGCGATCGGCATAGTTGTGGCTGTCATAGTTTTTGGGGAGTGAATTTGCTCCGAAGGTGAAAGCCTTCTATTGTGTATTGGGATTTTGCAGGGTATTTTTACGCAAAATCGGAGTTTTTGTAATAAAAGTTAATATATAGGACTCAAAGAGGAGGGCCCAGAAACCGGGGTTTTTACGAAAATACTGAATTACAGTGTTGAATCTGCTGAAAAACCCGGTTTCTTTAGTTGGCGGGTGCAGGAGTGGAAAGCAGGCTATCTCCTCAATCAAGGAGAGGATGGAGGAATAGAATCAATATTTGCCAAAGCAAAGTTGAGCATTTCTTCTGCCCGATCTATTGTTTGCACTGCGTCTGTTTGTGAGATTTGTATATCAGCGTTATAATCAGCTTCTAATCGAGTTTTTTGAGCATCTATTAGGTAACGATGGAACTGCACCGGAACCCGCCCCGAACGAGCAAATTTTTGACCGAAACCGGCGATGACAGCGGAGTGGCGAGAATAAGATAATTTCTCTGACTCTAAAAATGCAGTGACTATGTAAAACATCACATAATAAGCGCGGGAAGCGGCAGAATCAAAAAAGCCTTGCTCACATAAAACCCGTGCAGCCTGCAAAGTTCTATCAGCTTTATCAAGTAACCTTTCTTGCTCTGGGTTCAAATTGGGACTCCTTCGCGACGGATATTGCGAAAGAAACCGCTTTCATACTCTTGGTACTTCTGAAGTGTGGCAAACATACAGCTAATCACGACGGTATGTTCTAAGCATATATCGGCAATCAAAACAGAAATACGCTCGCTTTCTTGGGAGTAATTGAAGGGTTCTTTGAGAAGGATTAATATATCAATATCGGAGTCCGGTCTAGCATCGCCTCTGGCTTGGGAACCATAGAGAATGATTCGGCTTAACTGTTCGCCATAAAGATTTTCTAATCCCTGGCGGATTTGGGCAATAATTTCTTTGAGTTGAACATCGATCGTTGAAGTTGGCATAGTTGTTTATAAGCTAATCGATGATTTTTTTAGCTAAGATATTGGCAATATAGCTTGTAAAAGTATAGTCATCTATTACATGACATGGGAGGCATCAAGTCCCTCCCCTTTCTTTTTTACTTCAAGCGGATTAACCCGCCTCGGCTGAACTACGCAGCTCTCTATCCCATCGCTAAAAGCATTTGGGACTGCTTTTCTCAAGATATTATAAGATCCATTAACATCAGCGTTAATTAATCGACCGCTCGATGTTTTGTACAATCCTCTCTTAATTCGTTTACCGCAAAACTTGACACGATCGGCATCATTCTCCCCGCAAACAGGAATCGGGTCTAAATTCAGGAAACTGGATCTAGAAGTATACGATTCTTCCTGCACCATCACTCTTATTCCCACCAATGCAGCCTTATATTCCAACATCTCAATCAATCGAGCATGAGGAACTGTTACGAAGTTCTGATTAGTTTGTTTCCCTAAATTTATCTCGTTTTTCCATTGTACATTTTTACCAATTACCAGAGTTCCCATCTTTCGTTCTCTTAAAATATTAATGATGTCACGACTGGCATGGTGTAAGTAATTATCGATTTTCTGGTTTCGACAACGAGTTAGGCGTTGAATCCGTGATGAAGTTTTACGCAGACCTTTTAACTGAGATTGTAACTGTGCTTTACGTTTGTTGTAGAATTGATTAATTGATTTCAATGGTCGCCCGTTAATCAGCAGAGGGGTAAAGCCCGGCTGATTTGAAGTTAACGCCATTAAATTATTCAATCCTAAATCAATACTAGCTATTAATTCTTTTTGGTTTTCATCCACGGTGGACTCCGGTTCACTTCGACTACGCTGGGCACAGGCATTGTAAATTACCTCAATTACATAGCAATCGCATTTGGGAACCAATCTAACTTGACAAATCTGCTCTTGTTCTATCTTAGTTTTAATTAAAATATTAGTCCCGGAAAGCTTGATAATTCCTTTCTTTAGTTGCTGGCGACTAATCGCCTGAATTGTATAGACGAGAATATTCCGACCCTTGACTTTATCTTTGTACTTTGGTAATTTCGGGCGACCCGTGAATTTCGTGGGTTCTCTTTTGTAAGCTTTGACTGCTTCAAAAAAAGACTTCCAATTCTTGTCCAATATCATTAATATTTGTTGACTTACCTTGGCTGGTAATTCCTTATATGCTTGATGAGACTTCATTAAATGGTTCATTTCGTTGTAATTTATATAACCCCATCCATAGACAAAACTCTGACGAATAATGTAGTTAGCGGCGTTGTACAAATTTTTCGATTTAAAGGCTAATCCGTCTATTTCAACAAAACGATTCTCGGTGGATTTAATGATGTGTCTCTCTGCTAGTTGCATTCAGACTCTCCATTTTTTAACGATTACAATAATTCTATCAGTTGACCCTTATGACTATATGATACTACCATTGCTTACTACTGCTTACAAACTTAATAAAGTTTTATAATACTGGCAAATGATGCTCGCAGTCGTCCGGCTCAAGTTGCCAAAACTTTACAGGGGCGATGTCATTGGGTAAAACCTGAAAAGCAAGCTGCCATCGCTCACCACCTGACGCTCAAAATTGGTTCCTTAGTAGAGGTGTACGCGCCCGATCGCCAAGACGTTAACGGCCGATTGGGGCGCATTCAGTCAGTCGGGGAGAAAACTGCCACTGTGTGGATGCGACACATCCCTACCATTACCATGCAGTTATACACCTTCAAGCACTCGGCTCTCACTGTTGTACCGCTAGACAATCAACCAGGACTTCAAGAAATTTGCGATCGCATCTCCCTGCTCTTTGAATCAGGGAACCTCGATCCATTTGAAGTAGAAATTCTGAATTTGCTCGAACAGCGCGTTGTTCACACACCTTGTGAAATGCAATATTTGGAACAGATTGAAAAGAAAATTTGATATCAAATGGTTAGATTTGATTAGATGAGGCATAACACAATTCTAAAATAACTCAATGACTCTAAAACTTTACAGCTCAGCAATCGTTTCCCTCCCCCGACATTGGCAGTTTTCCCGACCCTAGAAAAAAAGCGCTGAAAAACGCATTTTTGCTTGAGCGCAACTCGGCAATAATTGTTACCAATAAAAGCAATTACTCAGGGAGCGAAAACTCGCTCTTTTGGATTTCTAGTCCACAAAGTACAAAATCCTTTTTGTGCGGGTTTACCCTCTACTGTCAGCGTCACTCCCAATCGATTGATCTCAGTTTCACACAGTTTTTTGCCACCTTTCTCGCTCAACAAAGCTTGATTCCAGCTCATAAATTGGCGAGCATATTTCCCTTCATTGCTTGTTGCCCACTGAATTGTATCCGCGTTCTTGCGAGCAAACTGACCCTCTTTGCTCAGCCCCCATTCGAGCGCTACGGCTTGTTCTAAAGTGAGCTGGCGCGGCCCTTTTGGGTCGAGTTCAGGTGGTGGAATGAACCGGGGTACTGCTAACCCGATAAACGCCCCGATCGCCATTGCCCCTAATACCACCCCGCTTCCAAAAATCACCGACCAAATATCGTGAGCAACTTTCTCTAAAGCTGCTTGTCGCACTAGGGTGTAAACTGAGTTGGAAATGTGGCGATGTTGCACCTTAACAGCCGCTTTTCCCTGCCGTTCTAAAAACTCCCTGCTTTCTTTTTCCCAATTTTCAGTAAGCTGGCGAACTTGTTCCAGTTCTTGAGAGATGACAGCTTGAGAATCTTTCAAATCACCTTGCCATTTAGATTGCCAATTCTTAAAAAACTGGTCAATCTCTTGCGGTTTTTTTTCTAACAGTAGTTCGAGTTGACCTGTCGCCAGCAATACGATAAAAAGCGGGTCATTTTTATTGAGGCCATATCGGTAAGCTGTCTGAATGACATGAGAGCGAAATTTGGAGTCTTTTCCCTTGAGTACCTGGCTGATTAGTGACTCAGTATCTCTCTCGTACATGGGAGGGGCCGATAAAGGATCTCGGTTCAGAGCTTCTCTTTCCCTCGAATCATCGTCTATGAGTTCCCAAAACTCCTCTTCATTTAGCTTACTCCCATTTGATTTCAACTTTTCTTCTACTGCATCTTCTGGGGCTGTATCTGGAGAATCGGGCAAACTTTGCGAATTTTCAGCGGATTGTATGGAGTTATTTTTGGCATTATTAAGTCTGCCCTCTTCCGTTGGCATTTCCAATATCTCGCCAAACTCTTCAGAGTCAACTTCGGAAAGTTCTTCTAAAAGTCGATCGGACATTCAACCTCCTAGCTAATCAAAATCCTAATATTTATGCTGTAGGACTTACGCAGTCTCGACGCTTTTTATGGGTTTGAGATTCTTCGTAACACTTGTCAATGACATAATTATGTTGCCATGCGTAAGTCCTGTGCTGTTCAGCATCGCGTATTCTATAGAACCCATTTGACATCTATTGCTGTTGCCACAAGCCTTATTCCAGATAGATTTCAGCTTTTTTGTTGCCATCCCCACCTGATTTCTCGTCTTGTGGCTATTAAGTTATGCCTGACGGATGATTTATCTGCTTTATTGTTCAAAAAAAGATATCAAATGGGTTCTATAGTACGATATCCTTTTCTGGAAATTACAGCCTCCTGAGAGTTTACAAACTATTGCTAATTTCGTTGCTCATTCTCTGTCTGCATTTATTTCCTCATTGTTTTTTAGTTCGTGTCTATCACTTCTTTTTTATGGCGATTGGGTACGTTGTTAAACAAACCTACATCTTCTATCAGACGGAAACAGTCTTCCATAAAAGTATGCAATCGCTGCTGACTAATCAAGAAGAATTCAGAGTGTTTCATTGCTTGAGAAAATGACAACCGCTTCGTATCAATAAACTTGCGCTCTCTTGCACTCAGAGCCGGCAAATCTACGACAGGAATTCGGTAATTATTAATGAGCTTGTTCATTTCCTTATGGCTTTGTACGTGCGACCAATCTTTGCACACTCCAAAATTGCGGACAAAAATGTGATTGAGCTGACCTTCAAAGTAGTTGAAAGAGTCAATAAACATTTCAATACTGTCCGTCGTACCCCGCAAATAAACCACTTGCAAACATCAACTCCTGACTGCTCTTTAAAATCAGGAGAAGTTAAATTAGCTTCGTCAATCCATTTGTTGATAATGCTGTAAACCCGAGCTGGTAAATTGACAATCACAGGAGTTTCTACTGCTGTTTCAAAAATAATATCGATATCGAAAAACTTCTCTTCATCTTCAACTAAAGCTACGATTTTTGCATTGTGCTCAGGATAGCGCTGCTGCACGTCAGGATTTTGAAAATCACCATCAATTAACGTGTACAGCAGTTCATACTTCTGATTGAATTCAACCAGAATCCGAGTTAGCATCGACTTGCCAACGCCACCTTTCTCGCCATCAACCAAGTGAATCATGTTAGTCATTTCATTCCTCCTTGCTGGATGTCTATTCAAGACTTAATAATTTTTAACTAAAGCTAGGCCCAACCATTGCTGGATCGAAACCAGCTAAGTTAAATGCGCTGTTTTCAAACTCAAGTTCTCCCGAAAAGTCCTCGGGTTCTTTTTCTTCGGGCAAACTTGCTGGATTTGAACTCTCAGGGATAGTTAATTCCGTAGCAATAGATGTACCTGGATTCGACAAGTGAGAGAAAGTAGCTAAAGGAATTAAACCCGAAGAAATACCAGGGGCAATTGCTCCTAACTCGGTACAGTTAAATCCCACATCTCGGCAAACTTCATCTATCTGCCTAAGCAAAAAATTAATGCTCTCTCGCCTCAAATACTCTAATTCTGTACTAGAATGACTACCGCTATTGCGTAATGATGCTAACAGCCACCGCGCTTTGATCAGAGGTAAAATCGTTTCCTTGAAACTAAAAAAAGGATGATTTTGCAGGTAAGACAGCAAGATAGCGTCTTCGGAATCTGGCAAAACTTGACAGCGCCAGCAAAATTGTTTGTAGCGTTTTTTAGGCATAATTCCTCACCTTCTTTCCAGAACCTCGGTAGGGCCCACCCAATAAGAGAGCTGCATCTAAGTTTGCTTCAGATTCCTCTAATAAAGGTTCTTTCTTCGAGTCATCACTCAATTCATTAGAATCATCTAAGCAGCTATCTTTGATACTTGAGTCAGCATTATCTTGGGCAAGATTTTCAGTTATGATTTCAGCAAAATTTTCACTCTTTTGTTCAGTAGACTCCTTGAGTTTGGGGCTAGTTGATGGCTCGAATTTAGCGTTGGTAAGTTGCTCATTTTTGAGTTCAGTAGGTTGATCAGATTTTAGGTTAGTAGACTGTTCAGATTCTGGGTGAGTAGATTGTTCAGATTTTAGGTTAGTAAATTCCTTGGATTTTGGCTTGGTAGACTGTTCAGATTTTAGGTTAGTAGGTTCCTCAGATTGTGGCTTGGTAGATTGTTCAGATTTTGGGTTAGTAGACTGTTCAGATTTTAGGTTAGTAGGTTCCTCAGATTGTGGCTTGGTAGATTGTTCAGATTTTGGGTTAGTAAATTTCTCGGATTTTGGCTTGGTAGATTGTTCAGCACATTCTTTAACACTCTGTATATCAGTCGGAGGGACTGGAGCATCTCCTGAAGTGGAAGCTGCAACTTCTCTCCTCTGAGAAGTTGCCGCAACAGACCTTTTTCCCAGTGCCTCAAACTGAGATTTGAAGTAAGAAAATAGTCCGTAAACATCAGCGATACGGCAACCTAAACCATCAGGATCGAGTGTTTTTGGTACTGTTATGCCTGCGTGCCAAGACAGCGAATAATGAGAAAACTGATTTCGCAGTTCGGGCTTCATATATTCAGAAGTTCCCCCGCAAAAGACAATTTCATCTAAATCTGGCGGCAGCACTTCATTAATCCAATGAGATAACATTCGAGCGTAGTCGAAGCGAGACAGCTTGACTGCTTCAATCAATTGGTCAACTTCTCGATCTTTTGCTGCGTCCTCTCGATTTCGAGCAATTCGGTAAAAATAAGGTCGGTTGTAGCTTACGCCCGCTTGAGCGATTGATAAAGCCAAACGGGAAGCATCGTAGTTAGAGGTTCGCTCTTGAACTAGATCCACCAACTTTACCATTCCTAAGTCTGAAGTTTTGCCCTTACCGACTGCACCGCGTGCCGAAACTATTACCGAGGCATTGCGAAATCCTACCATCACAAAGGCAGTTACCCGCTGCTTGAAGGCTGAACCTAAATTGCTGTTGTGGATTAAAGCAATGCCGCCGCCTTCTTGCAAAGCTTGGGTTTTGTCCAGGGTGACGGAGAGCTTGCCGGTGGGTGTTTCAAATGAAGCAGAGTATTGATTTAATAGCTCAAAAAATTGCTTGGAGTCATTAAATTCGCCAGGGGGCAAGAAAACGGATATCGCAGCGCTAAATTGATTGCCTAAATCTAACTTCCGCGACACTACCCACAAAGCTGCTAGAGCTTTGTACAAAGCGCTACTGTACTTTAGTCCCGCTAAACCGATGTGAGCATTGAATTGCGCTGCTGCTAGGTAGCCAACGGCTCGGCATTCATTACCAATTGCCACCCAAGCAATATTTTCGGGAGATGCTGATGCAAGGTTGGGTTTGGTGAAACAATTGGCTATGTCTTGGCTTACCGGCCCCATTTGCGATTCCATTACAAAGGAGCTTGCTTTACTGCCTGCTTGCGAGCTTTGGCAGAAAACTCTAGTAGATAAGCCGCCAAAATCTATAGCCAGAATCGCATCTGGTATTGAGGGTTTTTTCTTCATAATCGCTGGCTTTTATTACGTTATAAAATGATAGTATTGGCTTCAATTTAAGTTTGACCTCACCAATTTCGGTGGTTTTGGATAGTTAAAATAGCCCCCTCTAAATGGCGGGGACAGACTGCTTTCTCCAAATGGCGGGGACAGACTGCATTTAGACGTTTTCTCGTCAACATATTTTTGACTATGTTAAGAAGTGCGGAATGTGGGTTGTCAGCATCCCCTGATGTATCGAGCGGTGAAACCAAAGCCCAAATCCTGCAAAGGTTTTCTCCATTGCGGTGGAGTTCAGATAATCGCCTACATCTCCGGCGGTATCCCGCTTGATGCTGGGTAGTTGACCCCCAAGGTCTACCGAAAACTGTTCGACTGCGTAGGCATCTGTTGAAATGGCTGCAACGGTGTCTTCTGCCAAAAAATCGAAAGTGCCTCCAGCCTCAGAGAGCAACCGTTTCAGAACTTTTGAACGCAAAAAATCGAAAGTGCTTCTAGCTGGTTTTCCCACACTTCCCGCTGTCTGAGTCAGAGACATCCGATACGAGCCATCTGGCAGCATGAACCCATCGACTATGAAGGAACCTATTTGCCCGATCGCCCCCCAGTCCTTCTAGCTCGGCTCGGTTAAGGGCAGACCGGCTCTAAAAATCAACTCGGCAGTCAAGTTCAACTCTGGGAAAGCCAGCGACTCAACTCGGTCATCTCCCCGAAACAGGCTGATTTGATACTCGCCGTCAACCAACTGGCAAACCGTGAGCGTGGGTTGTTTGGGAGTGCCGATGAACTTGCGACCGCCCAAACCGAGGTAGTCCGCAATCCAGTATTCGGGGATGCCCATTTCTTCGTAGTCGGCAAATTTGAAATGATAATCATCCCGCCAATTCGTACTGACTACCTCTACAGCCAGCCGCACCGAAGAACCCATCGTGATGATGGATTCCCTATCCCAGCGCGGTTCGTTTGCGATCGCCACTTGGTCTAAGACAATTACGTCGGGCTGATAACCTGCCTCATCACGAATGGGTTTAAGCAGACAGTCACCAGGGATAAAGTAAGGCAATTTCAGTCGCCTGATTTCTGCACTGATTTCATCCCTGGTAAAACCTGTAACACGGGAATGGGGGCCAGTTCCTAAAGGCATTTCAACAATTGCTCCTTTGTGCAGTTCGTAGCGGCGGACTGAGTTCTCTGGATACCAGGCTGCGAACTCATCAAACGTGATTGTTTGGGGGATGGTTTGAGGGATTGTTTGGGTTTGGCTCATGTTGCTGTTTCCTCTGACTTGTTGGTTTTGAACTGCGATCGCAATTAAACCGGACTCCTCATACGCTCCGGTGTAATCCGCATACGTCTCTCCTAGCAAAGCTTTAGAGCCATTGGATCGCAAAAACGTAATGCGTAAACCGGAGGCTCATCAATCGTTTCCGCCGCCTGTGTCTGGCTCATCCGATATGACCCGTCTGGCAGTATAAAACCATCGACTGTTAAGGAACCTATTTGTACCAAGGCTCTGACGGCTCTAGCGGATTCGGTCATAGTTTGCTCCCCTGTTATACCTTTAATATTCCGTTTCTTGATTGTTGTCGCAAACGAACCGTACTGCACCACAGCTTGGCGAACACCACCACTACGGAGTTTTCAGCATTCATTACATGATATTATCGTGTAAACTCAAGCGATTCTATCTCTATAAGATACCATAACATATATGGTAAACGAGGTAGTTTATGTTTGCACTAAAAAGACGTTCTATAGATAAATTTGTAAAACCTGTGAAAGCACGAGAGTTTTGTAGGCAGTGGTTTGATGCCGATGCCCAGATGGAAGCTACGAGGGGCTATAGAGCCGAGTGCGTTCGCTTGTTGAGTCGCATCCTGGCGGTGCAAACAGAGACTATTTCGAGTAAATGGGGAAGCGGCATCGATTTCGAGAAAATGCCCGAACAGTACGAAAGAACGCTAGCTTATGCCAATTCTCTCCGTTCCATCCTCGACGCGGCGGGCAATAATCCCGAACTCTCCAGCATCATTGCCGATCGCCTCAAATCATCGCGCTAGCAAATCACCCGAAATTAATACCTTCTAATATACGGTAAACTTCTTGACAGCCCTAATCGCAGGTTTTAGGGTGGGAGTGACGCCCCGGCGCAGTGCTGCAAACACAGATGCCGGGACTTCTCCCATTCGCTGATAAGACCCAGCTATCAAGGAGCAATTTTATGTTCGCAGATTACGGGCAGCCATCGCAACCCGCCCAACCCAGCTTTGTAGAAATACCCAATCCCCGCGTCACTACCGCAGTGGGACGCATGGAAGTGACCAACGTTCGCTCTGAAACCGTCACCGGTTGTTTGTTGGATGACCAAGACAATTTGCTCAAGGAAGACGGACAACCGATTTATGTGTGCGTCCGCAAGTCAGAGATTTTTTGTGCCATCGAACGAGCCAAGGTGATTAGTTGGTGGCAACTGGAGGAGCAAGGGATTGCGGGATACGCAGCGCCCCGAAAATATTCCCTAGAATCCCTAATCAACCGATTAGATGGACTCAAATTGGATGAACTGTACGTTTTACGAACCTTCGTTGCTTTGGAGAGCGACCCGTTCCAAGCATATTCGGGAAGCGTCAACAGCGATTTATCACACTTGCAGGCTTGGTTTCCCACAGTGCGAGTTCTCGATCGCGTCGAACAAAACCAACTAGCAAGCGCACTATGCTGGCGAATAGCTAGCGACTCCAACGCATCAAGCGCACCATCTCCAGGCGACGGGAGGGACGATCGATAGCGATCGCCAGTTTCATGTATCAAACACCCGCGAGGCATGACTATGACCAACTGCAACGGACTAAACGGCGATACGCCTAACGGTGACAAGCCCCAACCAGATGCCATACAAAAGTTAACAGAATACGTTGAATCTGTAGAGATTTCTTTGGAAATCCAGCTAATTCCGCCAGGAGCCTCACACTGAACCCGGAGGGTCAGTGTTGAGAGGAAGGGCGGGTCTGTCAATGGGGTTCAATACCCCGGAGACAGACAAACTCCTAATGTATTGTCGAAGTACATCACTAATCGTTCTCTCTGTAAGTTCACAGTACCGCTCCAAGTGGGATTTTTCGCGATCTGCAATCCTAAAGTTAACTTGTTGCATATAGCATAAATATAGATATTCGCTATAATTATGGCATGAAATTAGCTTACCAATACAAACTACTGCCAACTCATGAGCAGCGCTGCCGAATGGAGCGATGGCTCGATATGTTGCGCCATCAGTACAACTATTTGTTGGCAGATAGATTTGATTGGTACGAAATGAACCGCTGCCATATTAACGCTTGCCCCTTGGTGTGCAGCATTGCTGAGCCGAGAGAACAACCTGAGTATTACGGACAAAAGCGTTCTTTGGTGGCTCTCAAGGCAGAACGGGAATGGTATCAAGATATCCATGCTGATGTCTTGCAAGATATGGTGAAGCGCGTTGACTTGGCTTTCTCCAGGTTCATCAAAGGTGACAGCAGCGGTAAGCGAAGTGGAAAACCCCGTTTCAAGGGCAAGAATCGCTATCGCACTTTTGCTTATCAACGGGTAAAACCTGCCTGCATCCTTGGTAATCGCATTGAACTTCCAAAGCTCTTGAAAATCAAATTCATCCAACATCGCCCTGTTCCAGACGGATTCACCATCAAACGGGCAATAGTCACTTTCAAGTCTGATGGTTGGTATGTGACGCTAACCCTCTTAGACGTTTCAGTCCCGGACAATCCAGCCATCGACATTGAGCCGACAGAAGCTAACAGTATTGGTGTCGATGTAGGTCTAGAATATTTCGCAGCTTGTTCTGACGGCACGATGGTAAAACCTCCAAAGTTTTACCGACAATCCGAAGAGAAGCTAGCCAAATTACAGTCCAAGCGAGAGCATAGAAAAAAAGGTTCTACAGCGTACCGAAAGCTCAATCACCGCATTGCCAAGCTGCACCAAAAAATAGCAAGAGGGCGCAAGCAATGGCACTTTGAGTTAGCTGGTGAATTAGTAGATCGAGCTGAGGTTATCTTTGTAGAAAACCTCAAGGTTTCCAATCTGGCAAAACGCAATCAACCCAAACAGGATAAAGAGGGTAAGTTTTTGCCGAATGGTCAATCCGCTAAGTCGGGGTTGAACAAAAGTTTTGCTGATGCTGGAATAGCTGGGTTCCTTAACGAAATCCTACCGTACAAGGCTGCAAGAGCTGGGCGGTTGGTCGTAAAAGTCAATCCAGCAGGAACGTCTCAACATTGTGCAATGTGTCTCAATAAAGTTCCAAAAGAGCTAAGTGATAGGTGGCATGACTGTGCTTGTGGTGCATCCATGCCTCGCGATCTGAATTCTGGAATTCTCATCAAAAAAGTGGGGTTGGGCGTTCGCCTCACTCAAAAACGCGAATCCGGGAACTCTCGGAGGAGAAGCCCACGCTGTACCTCGTAGAGGTAAGCGTTGGGAGTACGTCACGAAGACAAAACCGATGCCATTGAAGACCAGGTGGCAAGTCTTAGCGAACAGATAACCGAGTTAAAACAACAAGTGAAAGACATCTATGGAGACGAAGAAGACTGGGAACGAATGTCAAAGACTTGACGGACTTATCGCACGCCGTCAGGATAAAAACCGATTGCAACTGTCGAAGCTGGAGCGAACCAAGCGTTTGCGAGATGAAGCTGCTTTGGGTAGACCTTTTAGAAAGTCTCCCCTGCTAGACTTCGTTGATGACTTGGTACATAGACCCCCAAATCAAGAACAGATGCGCCAGCTCAAAGAACTACTTCTAGAAGAACAGAAAGCGATCGCTAAACTCATTGCTTTAGTTGACCAGCACAAGGAGTAGCGGTCTGCCGTTCGCGAAACAGCCCAGCAGCGGGCGTCGCTGGGCGAGTTTTGTTTTTTGTGGATGAGGGGCGAGAGCGTTGGGAAATTCTTGATTTCGCTCCGCAAACGCGCTGCTTGGATTAGCTGCAAATTGGATGAATTTCCAGCACTCGTGCCTGGCTTAAGTGAGTGGAAATGAGAGCTCCTGAAAGAACTATCCAACCAGAATTTTCCGTAAATATTGAAACATCCCAAGCAACTGAGTTGGCTCCAAATCAGGAATCAGAAGACTCTCAAGAACTGTGGGAATTAGCCAAGAAGCGGCTCAAGCGAATCCTGGCAAACCGATGAAGTTACTGCACGGGAAGATACGTGAACGAACCTGACGGTCAACTGAGTACAGTTAGACCGCAGGCTTCTTTTTCCTTTTTTTCAAAGGCTTTTTTGAGTGACGGAGTTCCCCCGCCACTTTTGTAACTCAGACCAATTTTTCTTATGAGTTTGGCTGAATTTTCATCTCGATCCAAAGATTCTCCACATTGACAAGAATGCCACCGTTCCGATAATTCTTTCGGGACTTTGTTGAGGCAGTTCCAACAGTGCTGGGAAGTTCCCTTTGGATCAACAAATAAAACACTTTTACCTAGTTTCCAGGCGACATATTTCAGAACGTTGGCGAATTGCCCGTGAGCAGCATCAAGCATGGATTTATTCAAACCACTCTTAGCTGACTGACCGTTAGGCAAATAAACCAAATTACCATTCTCAATATCAGTCTTGGGCTTGGCACGTCTAGTTAGATTTTTGACGCTCAAATCTTCAACAACTAAAACCTCACACTTGCTAAGTAGCTCATGTGCAGTTTTAAATTGAAAATCTAATCTAGCTATAGCTACGAACTGATGGAGTTGGGAAACCTTGTCCTTGATTATTTTCCAAGGTTGAGAACCCTTGACTCTATTAGCTAACTTCGCTTGAAGCCTTGCTAATTTCTGAGCCGATTTCCTCAAAAATCTAGGATTCTCAACTCTTTCGCCATTGGAAAGATAGACGTAATTAGTGACTCCCAAATCAATGCCAACAGTATTTTCGACCGTCGGTTGAATTTCTGCAACCGTTACGGGAACCGTTTTATCTTCTAGCGTCAGGGAAATATACCACCCATCTGCTTTTCTGATAACTGTACCCGTCTTAACTTTGAATCCTTTTGGTATGGGACGGTGAAAGACCATAGGCACTTGACCTATTTTTGTGAGGCTAATACAAATCCTGTTTTGTTCATCTTTGACAATATCTAAGTTGTCTAATTGAGGGTAAGTGAAGGATTTGTAGTAGTGAAGCCCTTTGAATCTTGGCTTGCCTCTACGATTGCCGTTTTTGTCGGGCGTGGTGAAGTTTGAAAAGGAAGTTTCAACTCGGTTGACGACATCTTGCAAAACCTGGGAATCTAACACTTTATAATCAGGCAATAATTTTTTAGTGTTTTTCAGGTCAGCTAATTGTATCGTCTGCCACTGTACATATCCGCCTTCAGTGTTTGAGAAAACATCACCTTTCCTGGTTAGAGGATTGCCTGACTCATCCTTTTTTCTGCCATCCCTAGTTTGCACTCTAGTCAAGGGAATATTTCGATAAATCTCCTCAACAGGGACTATCGAAACAATCAATGGGCAGGCGTTGATAGGTGTTCTCGTGGTTTCCCACCACCTAAATCTTTCGCCGAGTCGGTAGTTGTACTGCCGACAGCAGAGTTCTAAATGAGCCACAATAGTTGCTAGTTGGGGCTTGGTTGGTTTGAGGCGGTATTTGTAAGTGAGTTGCATTTTTAGCTTCTTTTTTCGACCTACCTTAATATACCATTTCTTTTGTTTTAATATCTAGGAAGTACATCAAAGTTAAAGGTACTCGCAATGTCTAATTGTCGGTTTCCGTACCTACACCCGACGAGCCTTTCATCCCTGCGGTAATTTATTCGGGGTACTTCGCGCAGCGCTCAGATTAATCCCCTCTAAATATACCGAGGGACTTCCCGGCTGGTAGTTAAACAAAAATACGAAATTTCCTCTTCAATGGCGAACACGCTCGCGCTGGAAAACTGTAAAGCTACCTTTAAACAAAGTAAGCGGACACCAGCGGATTCGGATCGGATACATTGTTTCATGCCGATTCCAGAGAGCACTCCATAATATCCCAGTCAATGCCATCATCGGGGAACAAGGATAATTGCCCTGGCGATACGTTTGATTGACCGCGATTGTGATAGGACAGGTGACACGCGGTACACAGAGCGATTAAGTTTTCAGGGCGGTTGTCCTCCGGTATCCGATTGCGATGGTGTACCGCCAAAGTTAAGGCACATCGTTCAGATTTGGTTAAGCCGCTTTGTTTACCGGGTAGGAGGCATTGTTGATGGCACTTAGCACAACGCCACCCTGCGTTTTCTTTCACCGAGAGCGCAATCTGTTGCCAATTATCGGGATACCTCTTTGGTTTAGCCATAGCTCAATTCTCACAATTGGCACGATCGCTTCTGCTGTATTTTATAGACTAGGAATTCCTCTGATGTCTGGATTCCCAGCGATTTCTCCAAGTTTCGTTAAACTGGTCAACGGTGTAAGGTTCTGACGGCAATAATTCAGTCAAAGAGGAGTAGCAGCGATCGATCAGAAGCTCCTCCCATTTGTTTGCGTACTCTAGGGATAAGGAATCGCCCTCAGACCAATCCCGATGGGTCAACCCTGTTTTTAGATGGGAAAACTCCCGCCACTCGTGCTGTTCAAAAGGAAGTCCTAAGTCTTCAATTGCAGAGCGAATTGCACGCCAAAGCGCGAGGCGCTTCCCCGGTGTATCCAAAGGACGTACCCCACACATTGAGAACTGCTGTAATTTGAAAAACTGAATTTGGTTCTCTAAAAAATGCAATAAAAGTGCTGGTACTTTCAGGATGCTCGCGGTACAAGTGTACGACTTTTAAGACACGTTGGGGATTATCCCGCATCAGTTTTAAGATTGTACCAATGCCGGCAGTAGTACCGGGTGGCGAAGGTATGACAAGATTAATTAAGCTCACGGTTGCTCCTGTCCAAAATCTTCTTATTTTTTAGCTGTTAAACTGGGCTGACGCTCGATTAGCTCGTTCAGCAACCACAAGGTCTTGTTGATCAGCCTAGCTCAAGTTGTCCTAAAAATCAACTTTATGAATTCACTAACTTTCCTGCACGACTTCCTCAGCAATGCCACCAACTTCTTGAACTTCGTGCTGGCAATCGAACTGGCGATCGCTTGCACCTGCGGGCTATGGCAGGGCTTTTGGCTGGGCGAAGCAACCGCCAGCAAAATAACCGAACTCGCTCTTTACTGCAATGCTGTTTGGTGCGTGGCAATGGTGGCCACATAAGTTGGTGTTGTTAACTGTGTGGCCTCAAGGCGCGTTTTGGGTGTTTGTTGGGGGATTAGTCGGCTGCACTTTCAAGTGGGGTGTCGAGCGAGTGTTTTCCCGTTGCTGATAATTATCGTTGCGAACCATCGCTTCACACCGAATCGTCCATCCACCCGCACTCCGGGCAATCCCAATGCACCGGGGGCATTTCATATTGGGGATAAGTCATTTCACATTGGGGACATCTGCCGGTAAACAGTGGGTGCGTGTCCAAAAGTTCTAACTGTTGCAAGGCGTGTCCACCGCTGCCTCGGTTGCAGGATGAGTTCGCCGTTGTAGTAACTCGCTCCTTCGGGTTCCCACAATTCCTCTGATGCGGCGTTGGGGTCTTCTCGAAAGTCAATGCAAGTGTCGGCAGTCGGGCCTGCGGGATGCACGGCACAGACGAGGTGTGGGTTGCGGGCCCAGAGGAGGCAGCGGTCGCATTCGGGGAGTTTGGGTATGGGGGGCGGGTTGAGGTTGGGTTTTAGTTTGCCAAAAATGGGGGGTGTTGGTGGCGATCGCGGAACCGTGATTGCAGTCTTCGAGATTTCACAACAAATCCCCTCTGATTGTTTGCAGCCTAAATTCCCCAGCGTTCCGCATCTGCAAAGTGAAAAAATTCAAATGCTTCAAATTGGTAGAGGATTTGGTCGTGTTTTAGTAGGCAGTTCTAAAACTTTCCTCTCTCTACAGCATTAAGTTGAAGGATGGAATACGATCGCTTGCATCAAATTTCAAACTATAAATCTAGCGGTACACTTTACTCTCCAAGCATTGGTCGTACCTGCAATTCTCGTAAAGCTCTAATTAGAACCGCTATAAATAGAGATCCGAACTGGACTATACTGCTTTTTTTACCCATCGGCCTGTTCACGTGTTAATAACAAAGCTTTTTGGATGGCTGCTTTTCCTTCTTCCGTTCTGTCTACAGCATTGAGCACAAATCCCAGGTTATAGTAAGCTGCCGCATAGCTTGGATCGAGTTCTATCGCTTCTTCAAATGCTGCAATCGCTGCATCAAATCGACCTTGATTACCAAGTATTTGTCCGAGGTATTGATATACAACAACCGAATTGGGTGCCAGTTCGGTGGCGCGCTGAAGTACGCTGATAGCATCTTCGTATCTACCCTGCTTATTCAAAGCAACACCTAAATGGTAATGTGCTGCTGCAGATTGAGGATCAACCTGAATTGCCTGTTGGAAATTAGTAATTGCCTCGCCGTATCTCTCTAGATTTATAAGTACCATACCAAGACCAACAAAAGCCTGTGCTTGGCTCGAATCAATCTCGGTCGCTTTTCCATAGACTGTCATAGCCTCTTCAAATCTTTGCCGCTCGGCTAGTGTCGCAGCCATATTCACGTAAGCTGCTGAATAATTAGGTGCAATCCTAATAGCGTTTTGGTAGGCCCAGATCGCTTTCTCACCTTGACCTTGATAATCCAAAGCCATTCCTAGCTTGAGGTAGACATACGCATTACCAGGATCGTGCTTCAGAAAACGCCTCCATATTGACTCAGCCTCAACATATTCACCAGCTTGCTGTGCTAAATCTCCGGATTGAAGTAGTTTTTCCAAATCCATAAATTTTCTCCCCCATGCGAAAGACGAATAATAGCATCAAGGTGGCGAGGATCGTAGGGTTCAATTTGCATTCCCAGATGAATTCCTGTTAACTCTGAAAGCTTGATCGAGTATACTACAATACTCTACAATGTCTGATAGCTTGGCTTTGAGTGCTTACAGATAACTTTTAGGCTACTTTCGCTAACCCCAGTGTGGGAAGCACCATTTTAAAGCGTTGAAGAGGGCTTGATGAAAAAAATAGGATTAGGCATTCAATAATTGCGGTATTATTAGCTATCGCTTGCTTCTCGCTATTGCCCAAAAGCACGGAGTCTACAATAGTTAAACGTAATACATTTAACACACCTAGAACTATGTCCTTGCAAGATGAGATTGATAAAATAAGGCAACAAATTAGGACTGATAGCTACTCAATGTCTATTGGAGAGTGGATTAGTCTTTATGAAAAGAGTGAGATTGATATTTATCCAGATTTTCAGAGACTTTTTCGTTGGTCAAATCATCAAAAATCAACCTTCATATAGCGATCCTAAATGATTTTCTATGTACAATATTGATGAATTTTGGGAAAATCAAATTTATGTTCCTTAGTGAAGAACTCAAACAAAAATTTGATAATCTTAAAAGACCTACATAAATACCAATACTTTCTTAAAAAGTTTTTAGCTTGTAACCAAATATCTTCAACGGGATTCTGTTGGGGGGCATTGGGAGCAAATAAAATACAAGTAATTGACCAATTCTCAGGTTCTTTGTCACTATTTACTGTTGATAAGAAATCTCTAAACTCTCCATATTTATGATAACTAGCTCCATCCCAAATTAATATAATTCTCCGACCTTTATATTTATATTGGGTAGTCCTGCATAGCAAGGAAGATTAAGGATTTTAATTTATAAGTAAACTCGCGTTATACTCATGAATAAAATACCAAATTACTCCTATATGATTGGAGAGTTTTTTAGAGAAGGAAAGAGTTTTT
>NZ_JBARVX010000332.1:0-15264 GCF_049646505.1 Microcoleus sp. | reverse complement strand
GGCTGTTGTACTTAACTGAAAATATATGAAAATTGTCTTTTTTGGCACTCCTGACTTTGCTGTTCCTACTTTGTCCAGTTTGCTGAGTCACCCAGAATTTGAGGTTGTGGGTGTGGTGACTCAGCCGGACAAGCGCCGGGGAAGGGGCAATAAATTGATGCCTTCACCTATAAAAGATGTGGCTTTAAATCACAGTCTCCCGGTTTTCGGGCCGCGCCGAATTAAGAAGGATGCGGAAACTATTGCTAAGCTGCGGGAAGCGGAGGCGGATGTTTTTGTGGTGGTGGCTTACGGGCAGATTCTTTCTCAAGAAATTCTGGATATTCCTAGTTTGGCTTGCGTTAATGTTCACGGTTCAATTTTGCCGAAGTATCGCGGGGCGGCACCGATTCAGCGCTGTCTTTTTGATGGGGAAAAGGAGACGGGGATTACTACTATGCTGATGGATGCTGGGATGGATACTGGGGCGATGTTGTTGAAGAGTTTTGCTGGGATTTCGCTGTTGGATAATGCTGATTCTTTGGGGGATAGGTTGGCGGATGTTGGGGCGGATTTGTTGGTGGAAACTTTGATATTATTGAGGGATGGGAAGGTTGATGCTGTTGTTCAAGATGATGCTGAGGCGACTTATGCGCCGATGATTAAAGCGGCGGATTTTGTGCTGGATTGGTCGCAAAGTGCGAGATCCCTTCATAATCAAGTTAGGGGCTTTTTCCCGGATTGTACTACGACTTTTCGCGGTAATTCTTTGAAGGTGATTGCTACTGTGCCCGTGGGGCCGGAATATTGGCTGCAAATGCCGCCGGAGTTGAGGGTTTTGGAACGCGAATGGCCTGTTTTGGATCGGTTGTCGGGCGTAAATGGGGAGGTTGTCAGGGTTGTGAAGGGCTTTGGGGCGATCGTCCAAACTGGCGATGGTTTGTTATTATTGCGAGAGGTGCAGTTGGCGGGGAAAAAAGTGCAGTCTGGCGTGGATTTTGCCAATGGGACTCGGTTGGCGGCGGGCGAAGTTTTTGGGGGTGTCGAGGTTAAGGGTTAGAACAAAAATGATATAATATCAAATCCACTCTTCATCAAAATCATTCGTTTCTCTCTCTAATCTTCCTCTGTGTTCTCTGTGCTCTCTGCGGTTAAATCATTCCGGTAAATCATAATTGATATAACTCACCTAAAATTCGACCAAAACTTCCTCCAAAAGTTCCTCTTTGCCGCCCAACAAACCCTGCGCGGCTTCTAACATACTCTCAGAAAAATCTTTCAAATCTTCCCGACTTGCTAAATAAGTTTTCAAAGCGTCTAACGGTTCTATACTATTATTAGCATTCAATTCTGGCAACCTCGGCCTCGCTAGCTGACTGACTAATTCCGGCTGGATTTTGTAGGTGTGGGCTTCGCTCAAAAGTGCGTGCAATTCAACGTTATCTATTAAGTCTAATTGTTCCGATCGCAATTGGTAAACTAATCTCACGACAGCATCTTGGATTTGCTTCTTCCCAATGGCTTTAACCAAGTCAGCTTGCGGGTTTTCCG
Source organism: Microcoleus sp. (assembly GCF_049646505.1). GTDB lineage: Bacteria > Cyanobacteriota > Cyanobacteriia > Cyanobacteriales > Microcoleaceae > Microcoleus. The sequence goes on along the minus strand of NZ_JBARVX010000332.1, from coordinate 13,734 downwards.
ATTCAGATACCTTTACCTTAATCGTCAGAAACACTCGCACGGGTAACGCGCAAAATTCCCACTCAGCTTTCCCTCGTTCTAAATTAACTAACACAAAACCTTTGTCTTCTTTCTCTTCGCTAAAATCAACTCGTTCGATGCTTCCCGGATAAATTACGGGCGGATTGTTGGATAAATTCAAATTTTGGTGTTTGTGAACGTGGCCGAGGGCTACGTAGTCGAAACAAGGGCGGGTTAGCATGGAAACGGGTATGTTAAAACCTTTACCAACTGCTAAAAAACGTTCCGCGCCCAGACTTGCTTTATCTGCCATTAAGTGCGCTAATAGTACGGTGGGGATTTCGGGGTTGAGACGGCGAATTTCTCCTTCTAGGGCGATCGTCAGTTTTTCGGTTAATAATTGGTTAACATCGCCCACAGAAAGGCTTTCAGTCTCTGAACGTGTCATTAAGGTCGATCGCGTCAACCAAGGCAGCGTAACCACCTGTACTGCGCCGTTGCGGGTGTGTATGAGGTGAGTTTCCAGGCGATCGCCCACAATAAACTTAGGTATGCCCAAAGTCCGGTAAATTCCCAAACTCGCGCCGCCCTGTCCCTGGGAATGTTGGTCGTGATTTCCTACTAACAAAACCGTCGGAATTTGCGCGTCCACCAAGCGGCTGAACTGCCGCGCAAAAGCCTCTTTTACAAACGGTGGCGGCGTTGAATCGGGGAAAGCATCCCCCCCGAATATAACTAAATCTACGGGTTCAGAAATTGCCCTGTCCATACATTTACTCAAGGCCGCCGCGAAATCTTCCAGCCGCGTATTTAAGCCTGTTTCTGGATTAACGCGGCCGTGGGAAAAGCCGCTTCCCATGTGAATGTCTGAAAGGTGAAGAATTTTAATCATTGTTTTCTTTGTGAGTTGTAATTGAGGTTTGTAGTGAGGATTTCAGTCCTCACTTTACCAAATATTTGATGTATTTCTAGGTGCTAATTCGACGCTGTGTCGATTGGGATTGATGCGTTTATCGATCGCAAAAATTGCCTTTTCTTCCTCCAACCCGATTTCGTGAAACTCTTTAAACAAACATTCTAACTCAATTTTTGCAGTAACAGTTTCCAGCCACTTATCAAAAGAATCGCATTCAATGCTTCTCAAAGGTTCGTTTTTGCACTCAAAACTGATAATTTGTCCGGGAGTGCCGTCAAAACAGCCTTTTGTATCCACAACCCGCAGCCACAAATCATCTACTTTCATAAACGGAATCCATGCTTTGTTCCAATATTCTCCGGGCTGCCATTCTTGAAAATCAACTTGACTCTGGGTGTCCCAAAATTTTTTCTCCTTCACAATAGATGCCAAAGATAAAATACTCCTGCCGTGTTCAAAAGGCAACAGCCACTTATTTTCTGAACTCTCATAAGCCGAACCGTTATACCAGCGATAAAAATCATAAAAAGTTTCGGGAAGCGATTGTTGGTAACGATTTTTAAATAAGTCGATTTCCGTTTCAATTGCACCGGAATTTAGCAAAATTTGCGCGTCGGGACAGTAGCGCTTTAAGCTTTGGGCGAAGGTACGAACCAGAGGATTGCGGGGCTGAAAAAGTTGTTTCATACATCAGAATATCATGCCGGGGACTTTTTGATAAATTTGGGCGATCGGGCAGCGAAAATCTATACTTGTCAACTCTAATATCAATTCAGTTAGCATCGTAATTATTCATTTCTCTCTGACCTCTCTGTGTTCTCTGTGTTCTCTGTGGTTAAATCATTCCGATGCAACCGAAAACGATATAACTCATCTCCTTGTCTGTAAATCCTATCTGCCCAAGTTCCCTCAGCATTCAGTCGAAAACATTCAATTTTGATTTCAGATTGATTGATAAGGATGTAGAAATTGTTTTTGCTGAAAAACATTGATTCGTCTTATTTTCTTCAGTCTGCGGAGGCAGACATCGTTTATGTAGACGCGGTTTCAACCGCCGTCCTATTTTAACAAATTTCTAGAAATCGCGCGTGCCACAGTTTGCCACTTTCCGTCAATCCCTGCGATCGCACTTTAATTTTAACTCCGCGAGGGTTAGCCTCGTAGAGTCGGGCAATTTCCTGCATTTCCCCGCTGCTAAAGCCCGTTCCCACTGTTCCTACCCGCAGTAATTTGCCCCCAACTTCTTGCGCGACTTCGATCGCACTAAAGGGCCGCCCCGCAACTTTAGTCGGTGTCAGCCCGACAATCAACAACTCGTATTCCTGACAGTATTTAGTCCGCACCATCGGGAACTTCTTAACATCTTTCCCGCCGACATAGCGGCAGTTGTGCAAAATCCAAACTTCGCCTTCTCTGTTTTCCGATTCCTGCTGATTTGCTAATAAAAGTTTTTCAGAGGTGGTGCGATAAGTCGGTACAATTTCAAATTCTGAAGATAAACTTACCAGCAATTCACCAACTGCAACTCCGGCGGCAATTCGTTCCGATTCTGCCAAGCCAGTCAAGTCTTTGCCGTGGGAAAACAAACATTTGAAAATCGCATAAACCGCGGTTGGTTGGGTCGTCGGGAAACCCATTTCAATATTAATTGTAGCAGCTTGTGCGCCCGTGCGGTGTTCGCTGCCGGTACAGCTTTTATAATACAGTTCGCCGTCTAAAACAAAAATGTTAATTTGAGCGGCTGTGTCTGTTAATGCGCGATCGATCGCAATTGATGCTTGTTGTCGCAGGTTAGTCGATCGCGATTGATAGTATACTTTATCTGGTGTCGCGATGACAACTACTCGATTGCCGTCCCGTTTTGGCTGTCCCCAATAATCGGGATTTTCGATGTAATAAGAACGTTCCACCGGCGCATCAACCGGCTGCATCGTCACAATCCTTCCCGGCTGCAAGTTCGCAGGCAATTCGGCAACAATCGGATTGTTTGCAGTCTCTATTTTGGCAGCAGCTTTTGATTTTGCCGCAGTATCCGCATTAGTGCTAGAGTTTTTAGGAGTGTTGTTATTCGGCTTTTCTCCAGTTTCCAACTCAAACGCTCTTTGCCAAAATCCCACCGCCATTTCCGGGTATCCTTCCGACTCCGCGCACAGTGCAAAACCAATAACTTTTGCCGTACCGATGCCGCGCCCGTAATCAGCCAAATACTGCACCGCCCCCGCTTCACCCATCAAGTGCAATTCCCGCGTGACGATGCGATTGTTCCAGCGTTCTCGAATATCGGCGCTAATTTTTTTAGCTGCTTTGCGTTTTGCTTCGGCGTATTCGGTGCAGTCCATACGGCCTCCTTTTTGTAGGGCTACTTCATATACTATACTAAAGCTTGATTTATTAGTCAAGATGAAGTTGATAATTAGGAGGTGTGAATAAATTTAACTCTTTGATTTGTGAACTAGATTTATTTTTTAACCGCAGAGGCGCAGAGGGCACAGAGAAAGAGAAGAAAGAAAACGATAGGCTTGTAGTGGTGTTTTGATTGTCAATGGCGGTAATCTGTTCGCCGCCAATGCTAAGATAACTTCGATCGCACATTGCGACCAATAAAGTCGCGAGTTGTGTCTTGCTCGCGTTGGGTTCGCCAACTTGCGATCGCACCTTCGATAATTTAAGATCGAGTTTAATCTTACTCCAATGATGCGATTAATTTTGTACAGCAAACCCGGATGCCATTTGTGCGAAGGGTTGCAAGAAAAACTCGAACAGATTGAAAACCTCAAATTTCAACTCGAAGTCCGAGATATTACCCAACGCGACGATTGGTTTGCAGCTTATCAGTACGAAGTTCCAGTTTTGTTTAAAGTGCAGCCCCAGCCAATAAATTCTGCTGTCGAACCTGCATTCTCCCATGAACAACTGTTACCCCGTCCTTCTCCCCGCTGCAGTGTCGCCCAATTGGAGCAAATGTTACAGAAATATTGGCCAATAGATCCGTCACAATAATAATAGGATTTACGCAAAAACTCAGGTTTTAATCCTGGCCTCGGCCTGCGCGCCGCGCACAGAATAGCTGTGTGGGGCGCGCACCGCCAAGCAGTGCAAAGTCGCACCCAGACTGGCTAAAATAATTGCGTAATACCATTTTTCTAAAGATGTGGTATAGATGAAGTCTTAGCCCCCCCCTTAGTAAGGGGGGGGTTGGGGGGGGTAATGTCTAGCGCTACTTTATGAAATTGGTATAAGTCATATTCAAAACATCCAAGTGAGGAGTTTTTCAGATGAAATTGAGAGAATTATTAGCAGCACTTCCCGGCATTTCCTTTGACGCCGAACATCCTGCCCTCGATGCAGAAGTCAAGGGTTTATCGACTAATTCCCACGCTTGCGGGGCGGGAGATTTGTTTTTGGGAATGCCGGGAAGTCGCGTAGATGGGGGAGATTTTTGGCAAAGCGCGATCGCCAGCGGTGCAATTGCCGCCATAATTTCCACCCAAGCAGCCGCGAAAACACCCCCCCAACCCCCCAGCAAGGGGGGGCTAGAAGAGCTTCCCTGCGTCATCGGAGCAGCCGATATGTCTCAAGTTTGCGGTCAAATAGCCACCGCATTTTACGGGAATCCAGCTAACAAATTAAAACTTGTCGGCGTAACTGGTACCAACGGCAAAACTACCACAACTCATTTAATCGAATTTTTGCTCGATCAAATGCAGTTGTCTACCGCGATTTTCGGCACGCTTTACACTCGCTGGCCCGGTTTCCAACAAACTGCACTTTACACCACACCTTTTGCGGTTGACCTGCAAAAACAACTAGCAGAAGCTGTAGCCGCTGGATGCAAATACGGCGTGATGGAAGTCAGTTCCCACGCTTTGGCACAGCAGCGGGTTTTGGGCTGTACTTTTGAAGTTGCTGTGTTTACAAACTTGACTCAAGACCATCTCGATTATCACCGGGATATGGAGGATTATTTTGAGGCAAAATCTCTGCTTTTCAGTCAAGATTATCTCAATAATCGCGCGGTAGTTAATATTGACGATGCCTACGGGCGGCGGATTGTTGAAAGTTTAAAATCAGATAAAATTTGGAGTTACAGCACTACCGACAAAACGGCTGATTTGTATGCTTCAGATTTACAGTATCAGCCCGACGGAGTTAAGGGAATGCTGCACACTCCCCAGGGCGAAACTCCTTTTGTTTTGCCTTTAGTCGGTCAGTTCAATTTATCAAATATGTTGGCTGCTGTCGGCGCTGTTTTAGAATTGGGTTTAGATTTGTCGGCGATTGTGGAGAAATTATCTCAGTTTTCGGGAGTTCCGGGACGGATGGAACGGGTGCAAATTAGTCCCGACCAAGATATTAGCGTGATTGTCGATTACGCGCACACTCCTGACAGTTTGGAGAATTTGTTGAAGGCTTCGCGGCCGTTTATTCCGGGTCAAATGATTTGCGTGTTTGGTTGCGGTGGCGATCGCGATCGCACGAAACGCCCGATCATGGGTAAAATCGTGGCAGAATTAGCCGATGTCGCCGTTGTTACTTCCGATAATCCGCGTACTGAAAATCCCGATCGCATTTTGGAAGATGTTCTCGCAGGTATCCCCGCCACCGTAAAGCCTGTCGTCACGGGCGATCGCGCCGCCGCAATTCGCACTGCTATTATGGACGCTAAACCGGGAGATGGCGTGCTAATTGCCGGAAAAGGACACGAAGATTATCAGATTTTGGGCACCGAAAAAGTCCATTTTGACGATCGAGAACAAGCGCGAGATGCCTTGAAAGTAAGAATCAACAAAGTTAAAAGTTAGTTCACCAAATATCCTGAACCCGGACTTCTTAAAAAATTCCGGGTTCAGCAATCAATAACTAGCAAATAATACTTAACAAAAACAATATAAAAGATCGGTAATTATACTCATATACAATTCGATGAGTACAATTATAATTGTGTAAAAGACCTTTAAAAAAATAGCAATTGTTACGATCTAAATCACTCAATATCCAATTCCAGATCGCATTCAATCAGGTATTGGCATTATTACCATCAGACATTATCAATTGCATCTGTAACAAACAAAAAATCATCAACAACCTATTGCGCTGCACATATATAACCCATGACTAATTATCCGTATTTGGTTAGCTCCACATCATTCGATCCTCTGTCACCTTCGGTAGACTTATCTGTTTCCTTTGCTCAAAAATATATGCAGCAGATGAAAGGCACTTCTCCAGAAGCTGCTAGTGACGATCGCTTTGCGGAACGACGGCGCACTGGAATGGCAAAAACTATGTTGGATTCGCTGCGTTCGGTGAGTGCAAAATCTTGGACTAAAACCGACAATCTCCTAGCGAAAGAGTTAGTTATGCACGGAATTGATAGCGAACTTGTTGATCCCTGGCAGATTTCTGGTGGCATCCATAAAGTCTACAAATCTGCGATCGAAGCCTACGCCCAGCAATTACCGCCCCACAGTATTGTCAACAAAGTCAGCCCGGTGCTCGGTGAAGTCCGCAAGCAAGTCACAGCAATTGACCCCCGCGTCATTGGCTTTGTGGCCATGCAGTATCACTACACGGGAATGCAGTTGATGGATTTGCTTCCCCACAGCGAACAAGAGAACTTTGGTAACTACGTCAAGATTCTCGACGATCACCTGTATATGCCACTACAACGAGCTTACAGTGCGGCGGGGAACCATCCAGCCGATTCGGTAGCGCTGCAATCTGTACGGGTGCTGATGCCGATGATGACCGAGATTTCCCAACGGGTGGTCGATCGGGTAAATCAACTGTACCCGCGCTACCGCTGTCTTTCTGGGCCCCTCAACAGCCCGCACATCCGCACATCCAGCATCCGCGATGTCGAGATGTTTCAAGTTTATATGTGGGTGTGTCTCCTAGAAGGAAACCTGCACGCCCTAGAGACGGAACTGTTTCCACTGTGCGTGATGATTTACCCGAAACTAAATGTGAGTTGGGAACTTGTTAGCCAAATGACTCACTTACTTCGCAAGGAAATTTGTGCTTGTCTAACACCTGAACAAGCCAAGTATTGTGAACCTTTTTATGAGATTTTGCGTCGTATGTTTTCAGCCGAAGTTTTCCCGAATGCTTGAGAATGAGCTTAATTGCGATGACACCGGAACGATCTAGAGGACACGGCAATGCCGTGTCCTGGCTGTGAGTAATATTAATTCCGATGCGCTACCGAATTTGATATCATTAGGAGTCCAGGCTTGTAAACACGATCGAGCCACTGGGTGCATCTACTTGACAAGAAAATGACATTTAAAAAAATCGTACAAAATACTTTAACAAAAAAGAGCGATCGCTATGATAGAACTAACAGGGTATCAAATTCTCGATCGCATTTATTCCGGCACTCGCACTCTAGTCGATCGCGGAACTCGGATCTGCGACGACACACCCGTCGCCATCAAAATCTTGCGGAACGAGCATCCCAGCTTCAGCGAACTGTTGCAATTCCGCAATCAATATACCATTGCTAAAAACCTGATTTTGCCCGGAATTATCCAAACCTACAGCTTGGAACCCTACCAAAACAGCTATGCGCTGATAGTCGAAGACTTCGGGGGAATTTCTCTGCAAGAATGGACGGGGAAAGGGAAAACCGCGTTTTCTATGGTGGAGTTTTTCCAAATTGCGATCGAACTCGCCAATACATTAGATATACTTTACCGCCACCGGATAATTCACAAAGACATTAAACCCGCCAATATTTTAATTAATCCCCAAACAAAACAAGTCAAACTCATTGACTTTAGCATCGCATCTTTGCTGCCGCGAGACACTCAAACTCTGATGAGTCCCAACTTGTTGGAAGGCACACTCAGCTATATATCTCCCGAACAAACTGGCAGGATGAATCGCGGCGTTGACTACCGCACTGACTTTTATTCTCTCGGTGTCACCTTTTACGAATTGCTAGCAGGAGAATTGCCGTTTCTATCTCACGATCCGATGGAATTGGTACACTCCCATCTTGCCAAACAACCGCCATCACTGTCTGAAATTAATCCAGAAATTCCGGCGGTACTCTCGGCAATTGTCAGCAAATTGATGGCGAAGAATGCTGAAGACCGCTATCAGAGCGCATTAGGATTAAAGCATGACCTAGAAAAATGTCTGTCTCAGTGGCAAAAAACAGGAAACATCGTTTTGTTTGAATTGGGAGAACGAGATTTGAGCGATCGCTTTACCATTTCTGAAAAATTATACGGTCGCCAAACAGAAGTAGAAACCCTACTCAAGGCCTTTGACCGCGTAGCGAACCCCCTTTCATCCCCCCTTACCGAGGGGGGACACAGGGGGGGCGAAATGATGCTAGTCGCCGGATTTTCCGGCATTGGAAAAACCGCCGTTGTTAACGAAGTCCACAAACCGATTGTCGGAGCGCGCGGCTATTTCATCAAAGGCAAATTCGACCAATTTAACCGCAATATTCCCTTCTGTGCTTTTGTGCAAGCATTTCGAGATTTAATGGGACAATTGCTGAGCGAAAGTGATGCTCAGTTGCAGGTTTGGAAAACGCAGATTCTGGAAGCTGTTGGGGAAAATGGACAAGTAATTATTGAAGTGATTCCCGAATTAGAACGGATTATTAGTCCTCAGCCGCCAGCGGTGGAACTGTCGGGAACATCTGCTCAGAATCGCTTCAACTTACTATTTCAAAAGTTTATCCAAGTTTTTACAACCCAAGAGCATCCTCTGGTAATATTTTTGGACGATTTGCAATGGGCTGATGCGGCATCTCTTAAGTTGCTGCAACTTTTGATGGTTGAATCTACAGCAGGCTACTTGTTAGTTATAGGGGCTTATCGGGATAACGAAGTGTTTGCAGCGCACCCGTTGATGCTGACTTTGGAAGCGATCGCCCAAAGCGACTCGATAGTTAATACAATTACGTTACAACCCCTGAGTCATGCCAGCCTGAATCAGTTGGTAGCGAATACGCTAAATTGCTCGACTGCATTAGCGCAACCGCTCACGGATTTGGTGTTTCAAAAAACCCAAGGTAATCCCTTTTTTGCCACCCAATTTCTGAAAGCTCTGCATCAAGATTGCCTCATTAACTTTGATGCTCAATTAGGGCATTGGGAATGCGATATCGCCAAAGTGCGATCGGCCGCATTGACCGATGATGTCGTGGAATTCATGGCGTTGCAGTTACAGAAACTACCAACAGCGACCCAAACTATCCTCCAACTAGCAGCTTGTATTGGCAACTCTTTTGATTTGTCTACTTTGGCGATCGTTTCAGAGCAAACAGAAGCCGAGGCTGCCACTCACCTATGGAAAGCCTTGCAAGAAGGGCTGATTATACCCCAAAATGAAGTTTATAAGTTTTATTTGGGAACTGTTCAGACAGCCGATACTACTGATGAATCCGTAATATATCGATTTTTACACGATCGGATTCAGCAAGCTGCCTATTCCCTGATTCCAGAATCACAAAAAAAAGCCACACATTTAAAAATTGGTCAGCTTTTGTTGACAAAAACACCTCAATCAACCCTGAAAGACAATATTTTTGATATTGTTAATCAACTCAATATGGGTGTTGAAATAATCACAGATTCAGAGCAATTAAATCATCTCATCTCACTAAATCTACTGGCCGGAAAGAAAGCCAAAGCTGCTACAGCCTATGCAGATGCTGCCAGATATTTAAATATTAGTTGGGCATTACTAGAATCTGATAGTTGGCAAACTCAGTACGATTTGACCCTGGCTGTTTGTCTCGAAACAGCAGAAGTAGAATATCTGAATGGTAACTTTAATCGGGTAGAAAAATTGGGTCAAATGATTTTAGCCCAAACTCTAGATTTACTCGATAGTCTCAAAATATATGAGCTGCAAATTCAATCTTTTCAGTCACAAAGTATGATGATAAAAGCGATTGATACAGGTTTGGAAGCATTGGAAAAGTTGGGAATTAACATCGAGGTCAGTATCGGCGATCGCGCGATGCCAGAATTACCGCGATTTGAAGATTTAGACAAGATTCCAGAAATGACCGATCCGCAGCAACTCGCCACGTTGCGGATTCTCATGGCACTTTTTCCTTCCATTTATATTGCCAGACCCGATATGCTCCGTCCCCTGATCTTAACGATAGTAAATTTTACCCTTGAAGGTGGACATTCTGGATTGTCAGCTTATGCTTATGCGCTCTATGGCACGATTCTCTGCGGAGCGCCTGGAGGCATTGAGCAAGGATATCATGCCGGAAAATTAGCATTAAAGTTGTTAGATAAATTTCAAGAAGTTGTACTAAAAGCAAAAATTTATACTTTATTTAATGCTAATATCCGATTGTGGAAGGAGCCAGCAAAAGCGACACTCAATGCTTTTATAGAAGGATGCCAAAGTGGTTTACAAACAGGGGATTTGGAGTGGGCTAGTTATAACGCCATGCACTATTGTAAAAATCTATTTTTAACTGGAGAGAGACTAGAAGTAGTTGAATCTAAACAAGCTCCTTACATCGAATTATTAATCAAAAATAAGCATGATTTTGCCTTGTCTTACGCAAAAATATGGGCGCAAGCTACCTTGAACTTACAAGGCAAATCGGCTGACAAGCTGCTATTGATTGGAGAGCATTTTGATGAATTGTACTTCCTGCCACTTTGGCAAAGTACCCAGAATTATATGTCCTTATTTGCGCTAGGTGTTGCCAAAGCAAATATTTTATATTTATTTAAGGAATATGCGAGTGCTTTAGATTGTACTTTGCTGGCTGGCAAATACATACAAGCTGCAACCGGATTGATTGTGAGCGGTGTTTATAATTTTTATCACTCATTGATTCTGCTCGCCGTCTACCCTCAAGCTGAACCGAGCCAGCAGAAACAATATATGCTGGCGATCGAGCAGAATCAAGTAAACCTCGGAGAATGGTCTGATTGTGCTCCGCAGAATTTTCTCCATAAGTATTTGTTGATTAAGGCAGAACAAGCACGAGTATTTGGGAATGTGCTTGAGGCAATAGAGTATTATGACCAAGCAATTCAAGGTGCAAAAGATACGGGATATCTTCAAGAAGAAGCCCTGGCTAACGAACTAGCGGCCGAGTTCTACCTCGGCTGGGGTAAAGAAAAATTTGCAGCAAGCTATCTACAAGAAGCCTACTATTGCTATTTTAATTGGGGAGCCAAATCCAAAATTGATGACTTAAAACAACGCTATCCACAGCTCTTAAATGCTATCTTGCAGAGCCAAGAAAATCGATTAATTCTTCAGAAAACTCTGATTTCAAACAGCAATTGCTCGTCTCTTTCTCATCAAACTATCCCAAGCACTCATTCTAGGAGCAGTAGCATTTCTGAGAGTCTAGATTTTGCCAGCATCCTCAAAGCTTCCCAAGCTTTATCTCGTGAAATTCAACTGGAGCAATTGATTTCTACCTTAGTGAAAATCGTCATGGAAAATGCCGGAGCAGATAAATGCGATTTAATTTTACTAAAGGATGAGAATTTAGTTATAGAAGCCACGGCTGATTTAGGCGATCGAACGACAGATAATAATTTTTGTGTAAGGCGAGAAATTACTGTTCAATCAAGTAAAAATATCCCTCATTCTCTGATTAACTATGTGTCTCGCACTCAGGAGACTGCAGTCATTGATGATGCCGCTCAGAGTTATCTAGCCTCGGATGCTTATATTCAAAAGCACAAGCCCAAAAGTTTATTGTGTACTCCGATCGTCAATAAAGGCAAATTAATTGGAATTCTCTATTTAGAAAATCGCTTAACCCAAGCGGTATTTACTCGCGATCGCCTGCAAGTGATCGAACTGCTGATGGCCCAAGCGGCGATCGCCTTAGAAAACGCTCAACTCTACAGCCAATTAGAAAATTATTCCTACACCCTAGAACAAAAAGTGGAAGAACGCACCCAGCAGTTACAAGAAAAAGCCACTCAACTCGAAGCCAGCCTCCAAAAACTTTACGCGACTCAATCCCAACTCATTCAAACAGAAAAGATGTCAAGTTTAGGACAGTTGGTTGCCGGAATTGCTCACGAAATCAACAATCCGGTTAACTTCATTCACGGCAATCTCAACCATACTCACGAATATATTACATCTTTAATTGAGTTAATTGACTTATATCAAGAACTCTATCCACAAGCCCAACCAAAAATTCAAGCGAAAATCGACGAAATCGACCTAGAGTTTATCATTGAAGATTTACCGATGATCCTAGGTTCGATGACGACAGGAACTGAGCGCATTCGCCAAATAGTCGAATCTCTGCGGAACTTTTCTCGCTTAGATGAATCTGAGATTAAACCGATCGACATTCATTCAGGAATTGATAGCACTTTATTGATTTTGCAGCATCGACTGAAAGCTAGTGAAAAACATCAGGAAATCCAACTAATTAAAGACTACGGTAAAATTCCTTTAATCAACTGTTACGCATCGGCACTCAATCAGGTGTTTATGAATATTCTGAGTAATGGCATAGACGCTTTGCGACAAGCAGAGGATAAGGGATCTAATTTGAATAAAGAACCGACTCTGATTCTTCGGACTTTGGTTCAGGATGCTCGCAATGCAGTGATTCATATTGCAGACAATGGTATAGGGATAGAACCCTCGCTTGTCAATAAGATATTTGAACCGTTTTTTACCACAAAACCTGTGGGTAAGGGTACGGGCTTAGGACTGTCAGTCAGCTACTCGATTATTGTCGAGAAGCATGGAGGTAGTATCGAGGTTAATTCAACGCTTGGAGAGGGAACAGAATTTACGATCGTCATTCCTCTTTAGTAAAAAAATTAGTAATACCAATTTCATAAAGTTATGCTACTACCGAAAGTTTGACTCCCCCCCTTGATAAGGGGGGGTTGGGGGGGGGTAGATATGTAGCGCTATTTTATGAATTTGGTATAAACAATTGCTCTGAGCTCATTAAACACTTTTAATTGTAACTCGCTAGCGCGATCGATGCTTTGGACGCAGCGAGCGTTGGACGAACCTTTGCGGAATTACCAACCGAACCTGGGCTAATTATGATTTGTAGTGAAATAGCGATCGACCTTTCAACCGCAGTAATTCGGATTGAAGATAACAGCCTGGGTATGTCCGATTCAGTAAAATTGCGGATATTCGACTACCTGTTTAGGATCGAAAACTTAATAACTTAAACACCTCCTACAGTCCTCTCTCTTGTAAGTTGTCAGGTAAAAGGAGGCAGAGCCTCCGGATCTGCATTACCAGGCAGAGCCTGGTAACGAGCAAAGTTGTCAGGTAAAAGGAGGCAGAGCCTGGTAACGAGCAATATCAATTCCGGTTGCACTCATACATGATATTAACTGTTAACTGTTAACTGTTAACAGTCAACAGTCAACAGTTAATTTACTATTCCGATGAAGAGATGATTTGAGATGAGGACTCGCATTCCTCACTACCAACTTATTTTGTTGTGTTCTAACGGGTGTAATATGACTATTGCAGGGGCAAAAATACGGTCATTACGTCGCCTTTTTGCGGCCGCTGGCGTATTACTAATTTCCCGCCCGCTGCTCGAAATAAATTCTTAGTCACGCTCAAATTTAAACTCAAACTTCCCGTCTCCGGCTGCACCATTAACAAAGGCCCGATCGATCGCAAAGGAGCATTCGCTGAAGCTGCAAAAGTCGATGCGCCATTACCTTCAGGTAGGTGTTCCGATTCTAACTGCAACTTTACCCGATCGCCCGCCAAAGTCACCTCCACCTGAATGCGACTCCCCGATGGCAAAGTTCGAGTAAAATTCTCAATCAAATTAGTTAAAACCTGATCCAACATTG
>NZ_JBARVX010000331.1:0-3915 GCF_049646505.1 Microcoleus sp. | reverse complement strand
AGATTATCAGTCAATGAAATTTTAGATCCGCCATTGGTGGAAGGGTTAATTAAGGCAGAACAAGCTCAATTGCAGAAAGCGGAAAGGTTGGCGGCTAGGTTGCGGGAGTTGGGCGTAGATCCTGATACTGTGTAGGAAATTGGATGAAGTACGCTCGCCCTTTTTTAGTCTCAATCATCTAATTGCAAGTCGCGCAGGAAATAAAAGCGATCGCGCCCTAAATCTTCGCCTTTAATTCGCCCTAAGTAACCAGTCAAAGGTGAGGAAAGTTCTATTAAAATTTGGTGCATTTCTTCATATTTTAAAGGCTGGGGCGACATAGAAAAGGCATAAGCACCGTGAAGCTGATTAAATTCAACACTTGTTGATTTTGTTCTTTCCAAAAAGTCTTTGACTAGCTGAACTATGTGCGATCGCACTTTAAGCTTCTCCCGCACATCATCAATATAGCGATTAACCTTAGCATCGGCTTCCTCACCAAATGGCTGTTGTTCTAAACAAGGTTTTAATTGTAATAGATCGATCGAACCGGGGTGTTTAGCTTTCAATTCAACAAGTCTTTGCAATGTTTCAGGGCGAATGACATTCATGTGGTTTCCGATAGCAGTTTTGTTAGCGTGTCTATTTAACTGACCAGCGGCCATAATTATCTTAATACAGCAGTTGTATTGTTCCTGAAGGTGCTTGTGTCCTAACTTGATAAGTTGCGCTGGCGTTCCATCAGCTACAGTTTCACTTTTGGTAGCTTTGCATTCTCCCACTACCTGATAGGGAGTTTCACAGTAGAAATCTAATCCGCCAGCACCGCCTGTTGATTCTGGATTGAGGCTAGCTTCTGGTTTATTGTTAGAATTGGCAAATCCTAGCTTGATAAAACTTTTGCGGACTAACTTTTCAAATGTATTACCATCGCTAGAGTTTCCGATTTGTGCGATCGTTTTGATCCAATCTAAATCAGGATCTGGTTTTGCAGTTGGTGAATTTTCCGACCAACCTAGAAACATTTTGATTTCTGCGTCTAGTTGTTTGGCTTTTGGGTTGGTGGTGGATAAATGCACTAATGCACTTTGCAACTCTTCCAATTCTGGATGTTCAGGAGGCTCTAGTTTTTTCAGCTTTTGACTGCGTTTAGCAAAGATAGTATCGCTCACCACAGGCGTTGAATCAGTAAGATTTAGAGACTTTGGTAAAGATACAAAATTGTCGCCGGGATGCACTGGCATTTCCAGCGGCTGAGGTAGCAGATAAACGCGAAAATGAGTTAGAAAAATATTACCTCGTTGCAGGAGAGTTTGCTGTAATGCCTCTGTTGTCCAGACTGTTAACTTCGACAAAGCCTCTAATGATTCTGGATCGTTTAGTATTTTACACCATTCGCATTTAGCCCAAGCTTTTATCAAAATCGTCTCAGAAGTTAACTGAGAAAATGAGGTTTTAGCAATTGGTAAAAAACTCGATCGGTAGTATTGCTCGTGGGGCAGCAAATTAATCGAGATATTGGCTGGATATAGGGCAAATGACCTACCAGGCTCGATGAAAATTCGAGGCATGGCTGCAATCACTCGCCCTTCGATTAAGGCTTCCACATCTGGCGCAGGTAACTGCAAAGCCGTATCAACAAAAACAGAATAACTCATCCACTTATTGACCTAATAATTTATCAAGTGCTTCGTCGAGGTTGTTAATTTCCGTAGTATCAGATATGAAGGTACTTTCAGCTATCTCATTTTCATCAACCAACCCATCAGGAATCTGACCAGACGGATCGCTAAGAATTTCACAAATTAGATAATTTTCAGCCGCGATCTTTTTCTGAACAATAAACTCCAGTATTTGATCTTCGGTTACATCGTAATCTGTGCGAGCCTTGTTAACAAAATAAATTGCTAATAAAGGCTTGATATCTTCCCTTGCCAGGTTGACAAATTCTCCACCTAGTTCTGGAGAAAGAAGTTGATCCAAACACTGTTTTCCTACACTCTTCGGTTTAACATCTTTAGAACGAACTAAACAACCGCGAGTCATATCAAACTTTTGATAATCAATTAATCGCTTTAATGCTGCACTCACATACTTTGCCCTAGATTCTTGAACAACTGCGACTACTATCTTGACAGACTTTCCATCTTCTTTGCCTCGAATTCTAAAGTCGAGATAACCTTTGTCTACAGCTTTAGTTTGTACCTTTTCAATCTCCTCAACTTGCACTCGTTCCACAGTCTCCCCTTTGACTGCAAGGAAGGCGAAATATAGAGCCTCGGCTAAAATATCGCTATCGTCAAAATATTTCTCGATTGTTTCCTCAAGTGCATTCAGTTCGTTGTTAAAAGCAAGTTCAACTTGATGGAGTGGATCTGCTGCTGTTGGCGATGGAGTATTATCACCAGGTACTTTCCACTTCTTTGCACACTCCTCTAAAACCTTTCTGACAATTAACTTTTCTTTTCCCAGTTCTCTCAGTTCACCTTCATCAAAAGGATAAACTGGATAAGGTGGAGTTAAACCTTTACTGTCATAAAATTCTTTGAGCCATTGAGAAACTAGAGTCACTACATCATCAGCATTCAGATACTTTAAATCAAAAGTCTTTTCACCCATTCTAGCTGTGACTGACTCTGCCTGCGGTAATGCTCGGATCTGCAATGTCCAAGTTTCATCAAACATAGCTGTCATTAAGACACCTCGTTTAATTTTACCGTACAAGTCTTTTACTAAGAGCGCAACGACCTGTGCCCTGTTGAAACCAGCTTCATTCCGATCTACACTCTCTAACTCATCAAAGCCAATTACTAAAGTTCTGTAATCACCAATTAAGTCTAAAATTTGGCAAACAGTCTGAAATGCTTCGCCTTCTTTATCCTCTTCCGTGGAATTTGGTAAACCCATTGCATCAGCTTGTGCTTGTGCCAAAGCTTTTCCAGACAGCCAGTTGGTTGCAAAGCTCACTTTATCTGAAGCAAGTGTCCACAGAATAGCCTGGATCAAATAAGGATTTTCGATGTTTGGCTTAATTTGAAGCACTTTTGCAGTTAAGGCATCAACTAATTTAGGATTTTTAGCTAATGCCCCCGAAAATTGCTTGACTAAATTTTGAGGTATGTGAGTTTTTCCTAATGCCTCATTGATCAAAGCAGTTGCTAATTCTTGCCACTGCATTACGCCTTCGTTACCAATCTGTTTCAGGCTTAAAGACAAAGTGTTTAGAAAGTTAGCGTGGACTCGGTTTAAGTTTCCATAGTCTACGTCGCTCATATAAACAAAGAAAGAACCACCTTCATCGAGAAGGCGGCTGCGAATCCGACTAATTAGGTGGCTTTTTCCTAGACCTTTTTCAGCTTTGATCGTGATGCCACTAACTGTACGATACCCCGCGCGGATTTGCTCTATCGCCTGAAAGATAGCATCAGAGGCATGAGCATTGATAGAAGGAACGTCAGGAAAACTTGGCTTCCAAATATCATTGCTCCTGACTATTAACGATCTGTCAAAAGGGTTTTGACTAGAAATAGCTTGATTGAGGTCGGGGATTGAGGAGTGAAAGTCATTCATCGTTGTGTGTGTGTGTGAAGATAAAGGAGCGAATGCACTACTAACTCAAGTTAATTAGGTTAAACGCTTGACATAGCAGCGCAAACCGTTCACTTTTGTGGTGATAGAATCTTCGATTTTGTCGGGGGCGCTGTCTTCTACACTGCCGCCTATAAGTTGGAGAATATCTTGAGCCTGCATTTCCAACAGCCACTCATTGAACTGAGATCGCCCTACTCTTTCTCCCATCGCCCGACGCATCCGATAAATCGGCACTAAATCGTCTAAGTTATAATCCCGGTTCAACTTGTCGTACACATCGATCGCCACAGTCTTAAAATTGTCATAGGAGGCGATCGCCCCTACATCCCCTTTCCCCGCCTCAAC
>NZ_JBARVX010000330.1:0-2391 GCF_049646505.1 Microcoleus sp. | reverse complement strand
CCAAATCCCGCAACTGACAAGTCCGTTCACTACGGCAAATACCTAATTTATGTCGGCGGCAACCGGGGTCGCGGTCAGCTTTATCCTACTGGCGCTAAGAGCAACAATGCTGTTTATAATGCTTCGGTAGCTGGCAGCATTTCTCAAATTACCACACTTGAAGATGGTGGTTTTGAAGTGACAATTCAACCAGCAGAAGGTGCAGCGGTTGTTGATGCAATTCCTGCCGGCCCAGAACTGATTGTTACCGAAGGACAAACAGTTGCAGCCGGCGAACTTTTGACGAACAATCCTAATGTGGGCGGCTTCGGTCAAAAAGATGTGGAAATTGTGCTGCAAAGTGCAGGTCGAGTTAAAGGATTGATGGCTTTCGTGGCTATAACCATGCTGGCTCAAATTATGCTGGTTCTCAAGAAGAAACAGGTCGAAAAAGTTCAAGCTGCTGAAATGAATTTCTAAGCGGGACTTTAATTATTTGGGTAAGGTACTCGCTCATTAGTGTTAACTTAACCTCTTATGTAGTCGCAGACTACGGTCTGATGATTAAGGTCTCGATCCCCCCTAACCCCCCTTAAGAAGGGGGGAACCGGAAGCGATCAAAGTCCCCCTTATTACGGGGGAT
The DNA here is from genome assembly GCF_049646505.1 of Microcoleus sp. Taxonomy (GTDB): domain Bacteria; phylum Cyanobacteriota; class Cyanobacteriia; order Cyanobacteriales; family Microcoleaceae; genus Microcoleus. Next base: position 1,769 of record NZ_JBARVX010000330.1, on the reverse strand, counting down.
TTAGGGGGATCGAGACTTCGATACAAACCTGAGATCCAAAAGTTTTGAGGCGATTGTTGATACTAATGATGTTCTGTACGCACCCAACTATTAGGTAAGTAGGGCGGGGAATACCCGCCTTATTCTTTGATAAATAATCAGTAAAATAATGTCAATTGATGAGAAAAAAATTCAGGTAGGCCCGCTGGAATGGTTTTATCGGGAAACAAATCCGGTTAACGAAAGTGATAAGCCGCCAGTGCTGCTGCTGCACGGTTTGCCGTCCCAAAGCTTTACCTGGACTGCAATCATGCCGGAGTTGGCGGCAAGCGGATTTCGCTCGGTAGCGCCGGATTGGGTGGGCTGCGGGCGATCGACCAAACCGGACAAACGCGACTTTGCTTACACGCCGGATGCTTTTGTAACCGCCCTGGCTGGGTTTATTCAAAATCTAGAAATAGACCGATTTTCCCTGGTTGTTCAAGGATTCTTAGCTTCGGCAGGCATTCAATACGCTTTGCGAAATCCCGATCGAATAGATCGTTTAGCGATCGTAAATACACCAGTTTCAGAAAATATAAAATTGCCTTGGAAAATGCAGCAGTTGGGACTGCCTTTTATTGGCGACATGATAACCCAAGACCCGCTTTTGGTGGACAGAACCCTCGAAGGCGGCTGCCGCAAAATCATATCAGACAGCGATTTAGATGTTTACCGCCGTCCGTTTCTCAAAAGTTCGGATGCGGGGCGATCGCTAATGAATACAGTCCGCAACATTCAATTACCGCAGTCAATGGCAGAAATTGAATCCGGCTGGCAAGAATGGACGCGCCCAACTTTATTTGTGTGGGGTTTGATCGATCCTTGGCTGAGTGTTGAACCCGCTAAAAAGTTAGTCAGTTCCCTGAAAAATGCCGAGTTAGTCACACTAGAACAAGCGGGGCATTACCCTCAAGAACATTGGTCAGAAAAAGTTGGCGAGGCTGTGATAACTTTTCTGCGCCGTCAGGAGGTAAAATGATATTTTGTACCTCAATCTCGGTGCTAAGCGGTGCCCCGTGCCCGCCCGCAACGAGAAATCTAGAATCTAAAATCCTTATGACTCGTCCCCGTTCATTTTTGGCCTTGATGATGGCGTGTTTGATGGCATTTCTGGTTAGTTGCAGCAGTGTCGAAGCAAAAGTTCCGACGACTTACACAGCCGCCCAGATCCAGCAAATTCAGCGCTATGCTCCTACCCTGACAGAATACCGATCGCGCATGGATACCCTAGGAAACCTAATTCAAAACAGAAATTGGATTGATACCGTAACTTACATTCACGGGCCTCTAGGCGACTTGCGTAACACCATGAGAGCCGTGTCAGGTACTTTGTTGCCCAAATCTCAACAACAAGCTGTTGATTTGACAAAGAGTTTGTTTGCTGATTTGGTAAACATTGACAACGCTGCTAAAGCGAATGACTATGCGAAAGTTACGGCGAGTTATCAAACAGCGGTGAATCATTTCGAGAATTTCTTGCAGCTAATTCCTAAATCCTAATCGCTTGAGATAAGACGGCGGTTTCAAGCGCGCCTGCACGCAGGAATTCCACTCGATGGCGCTGTAAAGAAAAAAAAGATAACACGGCGGTTTAAAGCGCGTCTGCACACAGAAATTCCACTCGCCTGCGGACTGAAGAACACAAAGTAATTTTAACAGTCCGTTCTTCAACCCGCTTTGGTAGCGTGAAAGTTTGTAGAGACGCGGTTTCAACCGCCCGGTCTTCTTCTATAAAATAGAAAATATAA
>NZ_JBARVX010000329.1:0-5841 GCF_049646505.1 Microcoleus sp. | reverse complement strand
ATCGGAATGATTTAACCACAGAGAACACAGAGTACACAGAGGGAGAGAATATATATCTGAATCATTCCGATGCCAGCGGATTTGATATAAATTCAAATCCAGTAGCATCCCAATTGTAAAATCGAGTCATATCAAATCCGTGTTTCATCGTCCTGTATTCATCTCTCTCTTGTCTTCCTCTGCGTTCTCTGCGCCCTCTGTGGTTAAATCATTCCGATCCGAAACGATATTAACCGATCGCACGCGAGAGCAAACTAATTCAAACAAAATAACTTAAGCTTTTACACATTATAGTTATTTTCACAAAAAGCAAAAATTCAACCTAAAAAAATTAGGTTAGGAAAATTTTTATAGTTTTGATTGCTTAAAAATACCAGTAAGCTCAGCCACATCTGCAGAATGTGGGTTACAATAGCGGCAAAAGTGATATTGTTCACAAAAAAAAGAATCTTTAGTGAAAATTAGCCGATCGAATCAGCCAAACCAGCAAATGTATTGATTTTGCCCGAATCCCGAATAAAGATGTCCAACGTCTACAGCACGGCCCAACTCATTAAAATCCTCGAAGAAGAGCGCCAAGCTTGTTTGCACGGGCGGCGTCTCAACTTGACTGAAACTCCTGCTACAGGGAATCCGGTGATCGATCGCTTTCTCAAATCTGAGGGCGTTCAAAAGTTCACTGCTTATCAAAATTTTAAGGCCGCAGTGCACGAATACCAGCGGGAACATCAAGTTTCTGGGATTGTCTGGCGGGAAATGACGGTTAAAGGCAATAGTTTACGCTATCCGGCGGTGGATGATGAGTTGATAGCTCTACCGGTTGATTTGATTACTTTGACAGCAGCTAAGATGGCGATGTTGGAATTTTGGCAGCAGGTAACTGCGGGGATGGATTTGTATTTGAGTATTAACAGCGGGAAGGATTTTCGATCGATCGAGCCGATGGATGTAGAGGCTCTAGCCCAGCGCACAGAATGGGCCAGTCTCTCGAAGTGGGAAAAGTTGGATTTTCTCGAAATTTTGTTGCAGTTGGGCTGGGGGAAGCCGGAGGAAGCCTATTACAAGCGGGGATGGCCGACTTCGGGCAGCGAGTACATTCACGCCGTTAAACCCGGACAGCGGCCGATTTGTTAATTAGGAAGGAAGTGACAAGAATCTGTATGTTGGGTTAGTGGAACGAAACTTAATTTTCATTAATCATAGACTTGCATTGCATAAGTCTTCGATCGATCCTGCAACCGCAGATATTGGGCAGATAAACACAGATAAACGCAGATAATTTCAGGATAGTTTGGGAATCAGTGCAATACAACTTTAATAACTCACGATATCGTATCCTGTCGATTGAGAACGATAAAATTGGTTCGTAGTGCGGAATGCGAGTCCGCACTACGAACCGTTTTTGTTATGGTAATCGACCGGACATGATATGACTAATGACTAATGACTAATGACTAATGACTAATGACTAAGCTTGACAAAGCATCAAACCAAACCACTGTTTTGGATCTGTCCAAACTTGCACCGACTTTAAACCGCGCTCGGAAAGTTCTTTCTTTACCGTATTCAGATTAAATTTGCGAGAAATTTCGCTGCGGATAGTTTCTTTGGCGGCCAATTCTACGGTTAAATTGAGAGCGCGCAAGTTCGCGGTTTGCGCTTTCTTACTTCTCAAGTGCATTTCAATTTGACATTCTTCTTGATTGTAAAAAGCCCAATGCTCGAACTGCGCTAAATCAAAATTTCCTTCATACTTGCGATTTAAATGTCGCAGCATATTCAAGTTAAAGGCTGCTGTCACTCCTTGATTGTCATCGTAGGCCGGCTCTAAAATATCTTTAGATTTGTCTAAGTCAATTCCCAATAAAAAATATTCTCCTGGCTGCAATGCACCGACAATTTGCGAGAAAAATACATCGCATTCTTGATGGTTTAAATTGCCGAGGGTGCTGCCTAGAAAGCAAATCATTCGGGTTGGCAGCGGTGACGGTGCAATTTTAGCTAGGGCTAGTTCGTAAGTGCTGACAAGTCCGTGAATCTGGAGGGACGGATAATCTGCTAAGAGTTGACAAGCGCTGCTTTCTAGGATAGTGGGACTGATGTCGATCGGCAAATAGTGCAGGGGATATTGCAGTTGGTTGTAAGCATCGAGGAGAATCCGAGTTTTGGTGGAACTGCCGCTGCCGAGTTCGACGATTTCGCACGGGCCCGTCAAACCGGCGATCGCCCCTGCACACTCTTGCAAAATTGCCGTCTCCGTGCGTGTCACGTAGTATTCTGGCAACTGACAAATCAACTCGAACAGCTTCGATCCGCGATCGTCGTAGAAATACTTGGGAGGCAGGGTTTTGGGGTTTTGAGTCAACCCGCTAACGACTTCGCTACCTGCGTTGATTTCTGCGGGTGTGGGTGCTGTCGCGCTCACCAGTCGCTCTAAGTGCAGGCGATTTTCCTTCGCCCTGGCTCGGTTTGTCGTCTCGGACAGTTTTGGGGATTTCATAGAGTAAAATTAGGATGCACCAATTGGTATAACACGCAGTCGCGCTGCCAAATATCAGGCTCAAGGGAGATTTTCGCTCCCGATTTCCGTTCTGTATTTTCTCACTAAATGGCGATCGCTCCCCAAATTAAAACTTAAAAAATCTCTACTGTAATTATAAATTATTTTATAAAAGTTTGTTGCTCGATCTTTTGAAATTTGAAAAAAATTGAGAGTTTTGCCCAAAAAATATCGTTGCGAATTCTGTCTCGCTCAATTTATATATATCCGTAAAATAAGCCCCATCGGTTCGCAGTCAAAACTAAATTCCTTTGACTTCGATCGGGACTAAAGTCCTGACTGCGAATTTAGGATCGAAAACTTAATAACTTAAATACCTGCTACAGTCCTCTCTCCTGTAAATTGCTTTCATCAAAGGAGGCAGAGCCTCCGGATCTGCATTACCAGGCAGAGCCTGGTAACGAGCAAAGGGGGACTGTCGATCCGATTCTTGTCCCCCCCTTTTTAAGGGGGGTTAGGGGGGATCGTCTTAAGTAAACCGTATTGGGTTATAATTGCATGGCTAACTACTTGGCGCAGCGAAAACCAGCGATAATTTGCCGCACGCCCGGATAGTACCAATTCCGAAAACTCGATCGCATTGCTTGAGGAAAAGTCGCCCAACTCCCACCTTTCAAAACCCGGTGTTCTCCATCAAAATAAACTTGAGAATATCCCTTGTAAGGATAACTTTCAAATCCTGGATAAGCGTCAAATGTGGAAGCAGTCCACTCCCAAACATTCCCCAACATATCGCAGCAGCCGATCGCACTCGCTCCTTTTGGAAAAGCATCAACTGGCGATGTGTTTGCCAGATTATTCCCGTGATTGCACAGGCTGGCATTTGGCGGTGCTTCTCCCCAAGGATAGGTGCGGTTTGTTTGATTTGCTGCATCCCAACTCGCTGCTTTCTCCCATTCGGCTTCTGATGGTAAACGCTTGCCGGTAAAGTTGCAGTAGGCTTCGGCTTCGTACCAACTTACGCCGCAAACTGGATGGTTGTTGAAAGCGGGATTTTCTGACCAGTAAAGCGGGCGATCGACTAAATGAACTTTGAGCCATTTCCACCCCTCTACTGACCACCAATCAGGGTTTTGATAGCCGCCGGATGCCATAAAATCTCGGTATTGACCGCAAGTGACGGGATAGCGATCGATCGCGTATGCTTCTAAATAACACAAGTGGCGCGATCGCTCGTTATCCAAAGCCTCAGCAGCATCGCTTCCCATATAAAATTCCCCGCCCGGAATTTCAATTTCTGAATTGGGAATTGGGCATGGGGCATCGGGCATCGGGCATCGGGCATCGGGCATTAATATTCTTTCTTCCCTCTGCCTTCTTCCCCCTTGCGGATAATTAATCCGTGTATCCGCGTCCAAATCCCTGTCGCGCCTTCCTTGCTTCTCCTGCATTTGCAACACAAAAGCAACTGTTTCGCAGTGCTGGCTTTCGTGCTGAATCATAAACCGCCAGAGACGTTCTTGCTCCTCAATCGGCGCTATTTCCAAATAATCTAACACCTTTTTTCTCACCGCATCCAGATACAATTTAACTTCTGGTAACGCTGGCAAAAAAACCCGCTGTTTTTTCGGCAAAATATCCGCAGCAAACAGTTGGTGATACTCAGGAAAAACAGGTTTCAACCCAGCACCTCGCTGCAACAGCCACAAATCTTCAGTATAAGCAATGTGACCTAAATGCCAGCCAACCGGACTGAAATCTGGATGAGCAAGGCGGCAGAAAGTATCGCAATCTATGTCTGCAAATAATTTAAAAGTGCCGCGGCGACACTGCTGCAAATCGCGATAAATTGCCTCTCTACAAGATTGGATAGATTTGGATATCACCCTCTACTCCCGTACTGATAATGCTGTCTTCTGGACACTCGTGCCAATTGCCAGCAAATAAAGGCTCTGAAGCAATGATGACCGAATTTGGAAAGTTTAGATCGTCCCGCACCCAATAAAGGGAAGGAGCGGCTTTTTGGGAAGCAAAGCGAGAGGCAACGAGCTGGTGTCCGTCGCTGATAATGATGTTAGCTGAAAATTCTATTTGCTGAACTTTTGCTAGGTCTGCCAAGATTTTTAGGGAGTTTTGCAAAGCTGCTTGTAGGGTCAGATTTTTGTCGGTCAATTCATTGACAAATAAGCCGAAGATGTGTTCTGAATCGGTAGTACCGTTAATTGATTGATAAACCGTATCGCACAGGCGATCGCGAATTGGTCTGTACAGAGTTTGGCGAAAATTTTTCACGAAGCCGTTGTGTACGAACAGCAGGCGATCGTACCCAAACGGCTGACAGTTGCTCAAATCTAGGGCTTGTCCTGAAGTTGCGCTGCGAACGTATCCGATCGCGCAGCCGGATTCAACGTATCGACTGATACTCGGCAGATTGATGTCGTTCCAAATTGGCTGTATGTTTTTATAGGTAAACGGGTCAGTCTCTAGGTGCGGGTGATACCAACCGATGCCAAAACCGTCAGCATTAACCACGCCTGAAGTCATTTCGCGGGGCTCGTAACTCTGCACGAGCAGCGAATGTTCCGGCTTGTACAGAATAGAATCGAGTAAAATCGGCTCCCCGAGGTAGCCAAGCAAACGGCACATATAATTTTTACAGCAAATTGATTAGTATTCTAAATCATTCGGCGAGAAATTGCCCGATCGCCCGTCTTGTACCAGCACCGGGAACTGGGTTTTTGGTAAGCTGTTGTGCAAATAAAAATTGTATATTTTGATGACAATCAAAAATCGTCAAATCCTCTCCCCCTCTCCCCTTCTCCCCTTCTCCCCCTCAATCGCCATATACAATCTATACGAGCAACAGCTTAGCCCGCTGCCAGCATCGCAGTACAAACGGTACAGTAAAGGTAGAACCCCAGCAGCACAAGGAGACTCTTGAATGTTCCTCGACGAACTCATCCCAGTGGCCAAAGAATTGATGCAACAGCCGATCGCCTTTGCGGGCGGATTTTTTTCGGGCCTGCTTCGACTGAACCTTCACGAAGATCCCGTCAGAAGCTGGATTGACGAACAAGCCGGTTCGACTTCCTACACTCCTCCCGCAACCGAAGCGACTAACAAAAGCACTGGGCCTCAGTCGATCTCGATCGACTAAGAAACAGCAGTAATACCATTTTTCTTTCATATGTGCTATTACCCCCCCCACTCCCCCCCCGAAATAAGGGGGGGTTGGGGGGGTAATATCTAGCGCTACTTTATGAAATTGGTATAACTATCCGATCTATTACAAAGGGTTTGTCGGCGCGGCAAACCCTTTTAGTCAGGTGCGATCGCCCCCG
>NZ_JBARVX010000328.1:0-3248 GCF_049646505.1 Microcoleus sp. | reverse complement strand
ACTGCTGCGGAGTTTGTCTAATTGGGCGCGATCGGTATCCGGGCCTTGCAAAAAACGGCAGTTGCGTCCCATAACTTCTTCGCTGCTGTAACCGGTCAGTTTTTCAAAAGCAGGATTGCAGTAGATAATAGGTGTGTCAGGCTTCGTAGCATCTGCAATCAGGATGCTGCTGCTAGACGCGGCGATCGCCCGTTCTAGAAGAGACCGGTGGAAGGAATCTGTTGTCATCGGTGGCAATACCCACACTCTCAAGGAGCAGACAGAACTATAAAAATTTTAAATAGGTTGAGGTATTCTTATTCTATAATCTTATTTTTAGTTTAGCCTAACAAACTCAGCAGCCCCAAAAAGCCGACGGGGAAATGAAGCGCGGGCGAATGGAAGGAAGAGCGGGCGAATGGAAGGAAGAGCGAATCAAAGAGCGGGCGAATGGAATTCGCGCCTATACAGACAAAACCCGCCTCCGCGGGTTGAAGAGCGGGCGAATGGAATTCGCGCCTATACAAGAATACGGTTCAGTTAAGCCCGGAGATCCCCCCTTAGCTTGCCCCCTACTCGACCCCTACTCCCCTTCTTAAGGGGGGGGACAAGAGTGCTGTCAAAGTCAACCCCTACTCCCCTTCTTAAGGGGGATGCGAGGGGGATCTCCGGGGAATAAATAGTCTTATCTTCAACCCGCGTCGGCGCGTGAGTGTTTGTGTAGACGCGGTTTCAACCGCCGTCTACATCTTTAATAAAAAATCAAAAATCGCAAATGATCTAACCATTCTAAACCGACAAGCTAATGCAAGAACCCTGAGCAGTTTTGCTTACTTCAATCCTGGCTTGAAAAACTTCTTTGAGCTGGGCCATGTGGGTAACGGTGAGGATGCAGGCGAAGTCAGGGGCGATCGCATTAATTGCAGCAATCAGCCGATCGCACCCTTCCGCATCTTGAGTCCCAAATCCCTCATCAATAATCAACATTTGCAAAGCCGTACCCGCCCGCTGAGACAACAATCTCGCCAGCGCCAGCCGAATCGCAAAATTAATCCGAAAAGCTTCACCGCCAGAGTAAGTTTCATAGGGGCGAGTACCGCGAGCATCAGCAATTAAAATGTCTAAAGTATCAATCAACTTAGTTGCTTTTTTAGAAGCAGCCGCCCGCTGAGTAATAAATTGAACGTGCAACTGATTCGCGCTCAATCTCGACAAAATCTGATTGGTTTCCGCTTCTAGTTGAGGCAAAACATTTTCAATCATTAAAGCTTGAATGCCGTTTTTGCCAAAAGCTTGACCCAACTCTTGATAAACTCGATATTGGCGCTTTGTAACTTGCATTTGCTCTTTTTGAGCTACTAGCTGAACTTGCAGGGATTCCAAATTTTGCTGCTGCTGCTGGAGTCTTCCGAGACTTCCCAAATGTTGGTCTAGCTGCTGGCGGCGGCGGCTTATTTGCTGTTCTACAGCGCTGATGCGAACAGTTGGATCGGGATGTTCTTGTAACTGCTGGTTCATCGCGGAAGTTTGAGCGCTGACAGCTTGCAAATCTCGATCGCGCACGGCGATGGAATTAGCAATTTCGTTGAGCCGCTGCTGCACTTGCGGGTACTGCACAGTTGCCGATCGCAATTTTTCGGCCCTAGCGATCCAAAATTGCGTCCGGCGCATTTCGCTGCGGACGTGTTCGTGCTGTTCCAAATTATAGCCAACTTCCAGAATGTATCTATCTAAAGATAGAATTTGTTGCTGTATTTCGGAGCTGTTTTTTTGTTGTTCTAACTGTTGTTGTACGGCGGCTAATTGAGTTTGCAAATCCGGGCGGCGGGCATTAATTTTATCCAGTTTTTGCTGAGCATCTTTGATTTGAGCTTGCTTAATTTCCGCCCACCGCAAGCGCTTTTCATCGCTGCGGGCGAGGGAGTGACTGCGATCGCTGTAATTGAGCTGTTGCAGTTGCTGTTCCACTTGCTGTAGTTCGCCCAAATCATCGGCCGCGTACTCGCCGGTACTCAGCAACCGCTCTATTTCCTCCGCATCTTGACGCATACTTTGCAGCCTGTTTTCGTCTTGGCTGAGGCTATCTAATTGTGCTTGCAAATGGCTGCGGCGTTCCCGCAATTCTTGATAGGGCGCTAATTCCTCTTCTAGTTCGCGGTATTCGTGTCTGAGGACTTGAATTTCGCGCTCGGAGACGGCCAACTGTTCGCGCACAACCCACAGTTGGTTCCAAATTTCTTGCTGTTGGGAGTGGTGTTTTGCGACTACCAAATTCCAGTAGTGTTCGTCTAAAGGTCGATCGCACAAAGGACAATTGCCAAAATTTGCATCCCGCACCATCAAACGCGAATTCGATTGCTCGTTTTCGGCAAAATTCGAGGCTTTACCTTCGCCGGCGCTGGTTTCTCCTTCATTTTTCCGCAGCAGTTGCAGTTTTTGGTCGATTTCGGCGAGTCTGGTTTGATAGTCGCGGCTTTTGGCTTGCAGGTTTTCCAGAAAACTGTGCCTTTCCTGGCCTTTTTCGCGGACTCGTTCTTGATAAACTCGCTTGTTTTCCAACTGCAAAATCTGATTGGCGGTGGCGGAGATTTCCTGCTGCAATTGCGGCTGTCGCTGCTGCTGCTGAACTTGCACCTGTCGGTTGATTTCCTCTAAACGGGCTGTTAAACCGGCGCGGGCGCGATCGAGATTTTGTTGCTTTTGCTGCTGCTGTTGTAGCAGCGGCAAAACTTGCAGCTGCAGTTGGTCGAGTTCGCTGAGGCGCGATCGAACTGCTTGCAACTGCGCGAGTCCTTTGTCAACCTCCGGCTGCTGTTTGAGAACACCTAGAACCTCTTTTTCATCCTGTTCTAAAACATCTAACTGAGCTTGTAACTGCTGAATTTTGTTTTGCAAAAAGCTCAGTTCGTCGCGCTGCTGTTCTTGTAATTGCTGGCGCTGATTTTGGGCTTGTTGGTTAACCTTAAATTTCCCAGCTTGAGCTTCTTCGGTGGCCTGTAAATCATGGAAATACGCGATTCCCGCTGTTATTTCATTTTCCTGTCCGAGTAGGGCTTGCAGCTCATTTCCCTGCTGTTTTGCCGCAGCGAGTTCTTGCTGCAGGCGGCGGCATTCTTGAGAAATATTGTAGTGCTGTTGCTGGTGGCCGGCGAGGAGTTTTTGCCAAGTTTGGCGGTTGTGGTGCTGGAGTTGCAGTTGCTGCAATTCTGCAGTGTCGGCTTGCTGCTGCTGCTGAAGCAAATCGGTTGCTTGCTGCAATTGAATTTGTT
>NZ_JBARVX010000327.1:0-28745 GCF_049646505.1 Microcoleus sp. | reverse complement strand
CTGGGCCCAGAAAGGGTAAGCAAATGCTGCTTGGGGAAGTGCGATGTCGCTGCCGAGAAAAAATCCGGCGGCGGCGATCGCAATTAAAGCAGTTTTGGCGATCGTCTCGACACTGCAGCGAAATATCGCAGATAAATTAGTTTGTGGCATCAGAGTATTCAATCTCAAAGGTTCAGACAATTTAGTGATTGGTCATTAGTCATTGGTCATTAGTCATTGGTCATTGGTCATTAGTTGTTAGTTATTGGTTATTAGTTGTTAGTTGTTAGTTATTGGTTATTGGTTATTAGTTATTAGTTATTGGTTATTTAAACTAACTGCTAACTGCTAACTACTAACTACTAACTGCTAACTGCTAACTACTAACTACTAACTAATGACTAACAACTAAGACCACCAAGGTGCTTCGCCGCTGCGGAAATCTGTTTCTTTCCAAGGGGTAAAAGCAATCTTGTCATCTGCGACAGTGGTGTGGGCCAGGGCCAGAGACAAAGGCGCGGGGCCGCGTACCACTTTGCCCTCACTGTTGTATTGAGAACCGTGGCAAGGACAGATAAACTTGTTTTCGCTAGCATTCCAAGGCACGACGCAACCCAAGTGGGTGCAGACTGCATTGATGCCGTAATCGGCCAGAGATAAGTCTTCTTCCACCACCAGATAAGTGGGGTCGCCTTTGAGACCTTGGGCTAAAGTGCGATCGCCCGCAGGGTGCGAAGCCAAATATTCGCTAACGATGATGTCGTTACCCAAGGCGTCTTTAGCCGTGACTCCGCCACCGGCTGAGCCGCTCGACGGAGGAACAAAATACTGAACAACGGGATAGAGTGCGCCCAGTGCCACACCTGTGACTGTACCGAACGTCAGCAAATTCATAAATTGACGACGCCCCATATCGGGGACATCGGGATTTCCAGCAGAAGTTTGAGCCATGACCTGCCTTTACGGTTTTAAGTTACGTTTGTTTGTTAGGGAACCTGTGCGTGCAGACAAACTCAGCTAATCGCCGGCCATCTGCTCGCACAAATTTAAGGAAGCGAAAATTCCTTTTAAGAATGCGCCTTCCAGCCTTTATTAGAGTATTATTACATTTTTTGAACTTTGTCTTTATTGTTTAATGGATTAACTCAGGAGCAACCATGACGGGCAAGGATTTACACCAGCTATTGCTAGAAAAATGGGGAAAATCTTACGATATCAGATTGCGGCGGACGCGGGGCAAGATTTTTGTGCAGGTAATGTGGAAATATTTGGAACAGGCGTCTTTTCCGATGACGGAGGCTGATTATTTCGAGCATTTGGACGCGGTGGCGAATTACCTCAACGGCTGGGGCAGCACGGAACAGGTGAGAGAGTATATTGTCAATACTCGCGAGCGCCCGCGCTTGGGCAAAGCTGTCAGCGTTCCCCTGGATTTGGGCGAAAGAGCCTCGGAGTGGTTGCTTGACGAGTTTTGAATCTGTCAGTTGACTGTTGACTGTTGGCTGTTGGCTGTTGACTGTTGGCTGTTGACTGTTGGCTGCTGACTGTTGGCTGCTGACTGCTGACTGCTGACTGTTGGCTGCTGACTGTTGGCTGCTGACTGCTGACTGTTGACTAATGACTAATGACTAATGACTGTTGTCAGTCATATCAAATCCAGTTACAGGGAGCATTTCATTTGTATTTTTGTAAAAAGCATTTTTTTGGTAGTGCTGTCTCCGCTCCGGGATATTGTACAGTTCGCTCGCGGACGATCGCGAGCCTGGTTTCTAGCCGACCAAAATCATCCCAACCATTTTATGTCAACACTTTCACATACAATGAACCTCAGATATCTTGTGAAATTTAGGAGAAAGTTGTAATGGGTGTTGCAGTTGGAATGGTTGAAGTCTTAGGATTTCCCGCCGCCGTAGAAGTTGCAGACTCAATGGTGAAAGCAGCCCGAGTTACTTTAGTTCGTTATGAAAAGATAACCCGCGCCTACTGGACAATTATAGTTCGAGGAGATGTTTCTGAAGTGCAAGCAGCCGTTGCTGCTGGAATTGAATCAGTTAAAAAGGTCGATGGCGGAAAGTTGCTATCGTATCACATCATTGCTCGTCCCCACGAGAATCTCGATTACATTTTGCCGATCGGCTATACTCCCGAAGTCGAACAGTTCCGAATGTAGTCAAAGTTTTGACAAAACTTTGATGTCGAATTTTAACTTTTAGTAATTATAGAGGCGCGGGCGATCGCGTTTCTATATTTTTGCATATTTATCTATCTTTTTGCGCTGCGGACACAAGTAACGTTGCAGCAGTTTGGTACAATGCGGCAAATTTTGCCGAAGCAAAACCAAGTTGACTAACTGCTATTTATGTTATGGAAACGCCGATCGCCAAATTGACGTTTTTGCTCCCTGCAGATAGCCCCTTCTCTGATGAAAGTTCACCTTTGGCTGCGGAAGACACTTTCTACGACAAGTAGGTAGGCGCGAATCAACCGCACCGCGCAACAAAATGTAAAATTACCAAAACTTTTGCCGTTGCTTCGTTTTGTTTCATTGCGCCCTCAAGTCATACCTGTATATTTGGCGACTCAACTATTTAATAGCTTCCGCTCAGATATCAAGGAAAATCACAACTGGGATGCTGAACTCTATCTGGTTGAGGAGACGGCTTCCCAGACGGTCACAATTTAGATTGTATCAAATTCAGAGTCCACAACTCTCAATTCTGCAATAACAGTCGGCTTTTTTCTTGCACCGACCGCACATAAATGATATTATTATAAGTCTGCCTGCAATTAAAACCTCAGCCAAAAATTCAAAATCGCACCCGCAAGAAAAACTCTTAAAACAATTAGATTGCTAAAAAAGTCATGCTCGATACTCCACATCTGGGGCTGACCCCCCAAGTCCCGCTCCTATCGGTAGCGTTTTGATACTTGGCTCTGCCTGAGTCGGAAAACTCTGTACAAATTTTCACATAGTAATTTTTAGCCGGAAGGATTAACATATAAGGGTGACAGAACATTATCATCCCCTAAACTCATTAAAAAGCGGCCGCTGGTTCAAGCTGATCTGTGGGGCGAGCTTTCAACACCTGCCTGCGGTTCGGAATCTCACCTTGGCTTACACCTTAGCAGGCGCTGACTGTATCGATGTCGCGGCAGATCCCGCCGCCGTCGCAGCAGCGAAAGAAGCCCTACAAGTTGCCGGCGAATTACAGGCAAAAACCCAAAACCGCAGGTTTGGCGGCAAAGGGTTGCCCTGGTTGATGGTGAGTTTAAACGATGGGGAAGACCCGCATTTTCGCAAGGCCGAATTCAACCCAGCCGATTGTCCGACGGACTGCTGGCGGCCTTGCGAAAAAATATGTCCGGCCTCCGCAATAGTTTTTCAGGAAGCTGTTGAGGGTTTTTCCGGGGTGATAGACCAGCAATGCTACGGCTGCGGTCGCTGTCTGCCAATTTGTCCGAGCCAATTAATCTACACTCGTTCTTACGTGTCTGCTCCCGCTGCGATCGCACCTTTAATCTTGCAATCCGGTGCGGATGCCCTAGAAATCCACACGCAAGTAGGCAGAGAAGTAGATTTTGCGCGGCTTTGGTCGAGCATAGCTCCGTGGGTCGATCGACTCAAATTAATAGCAATTAGTTGCCCCGATGGAGACAATTTGATTGACTATTTGCGGACACTGTATCAAATAATTTCCCCCCTTCCTTGTCCCCTAATTTGGCAAACCGACGGTAGGCCAATGAGCGGAGATATCGGAACAGGAACTACTAGAGCCGCTGTCAAACTCGGTCAAAAAGTTTTGGCTGCCCAGTTGCCGGGATTCGTGCAACTTGCAGGAGGCACTAACGATCGCACTGTCAGCAAACTCAGAGCCTCTGGACTGCTTTTGGATGGCGGAAAAAATTTGTCATCTCCCCCTGTCCAATACATTGCAGGTGTAGCTTACGGCAGCTATGCCAGGGTTTTGCTGTCGCCAATTTTAGAACAATTAGACACAATGCAGAGCGATCGAGCATTGGCAATTCCAGCAGCCAAGCCAGCAGCCGGAGTTCCAACACCTCGGTTGAATCAACTCGAAGCCGTCCCAGAACTTCTCTCGGAGGCAGTGAATTTAGCTCGTTCTCTAGTTTCCCAGATCAAAAGTCATTAGTTAGTTGACTGTTGACTGTTGACTGTTGAGTGTTGACTGTTGACTGTTAGCTGTTAACTGTTAGCTGTTAACTGTTAACTGTTAACTGTTAGCTGTTAACTGTTAACTGTTAGTTGTTAGTTGTTAATCAAAAAAACTGATAACTAACAACTGTATTCTGCGATTTCGCGATCGCACTTGCGACAAGAGTGAAACCCGGTTTCTTAGTATATTTCTCGTTACCCAACTCAAAACTCGTCGAAGCCGGGTTTCTAGCCACCGATCCGTAAACAGACAACAGTCAACAGTCAACAGTCAACTGACAACAGTCAACAGTCAACTGACAACAGTCAACAGTCAACTGACAACAGTCAACTGATAACAGTCAACAGTCAACTGACAACAGTCAACTGACAACAGTCAACAGTCAACAGTCCTTTGTCCACTGAACCGAACACACCGAGGCGAATGCAGATTACAGACGACCTCAACAGATTATTAGAAATCGTGCCAGACGAGATCCGGCAGCCCCTAGAGCAGCACCCGCAGCGCAACAATCTCATTGAGGTTGTAATGGACTTGGGCCGCCGACCAGAAGCTCGTTTTCCATCCTCGGCCGAACATCTTTCCCAAACACCGATTTCCAAAGCAGACCTCAACTATTGCATCGATCGAGTCGGCAGCTTCGGCGGCGACAATCGAGCCGGTATCGAGCAAACCCTGCACCGAATTAGCGCCATTCGCAACCGCAGCGGCGAGATTATCGGCTTGACATTGAGGGTGGGCCGCGCTGTGTTCGGGACGATCGGCATTATCCGCGATTTAGTGGAAACCGGTCAGTCAATCTTGATGCTAGGCCGCCCCGGAGTAGGCAAAACCACAGCCCTGCGCGAAATCGCCCGCGTGCTCGCCGACGACTTGGAAAAACGAGTGGTAATCATCGACACCTCCAACGAAATCGCCGGAGATGGAGACATCCCGCACCCGGCGATCGGCAGAGCTCGCAGAATGCAAGTTTCCCGTCCCGAACTCCAGCACCAAGTCATGATCGAAGCAGTGGAAAACCATATGCCGCAAGTGATCGTGATTGACGAAATCGGCACCGAATTAGAAGCTTTGGCCGCTCGGACGATCGCCGAAAGGGGCGTGCAGTTGGTCGGTACCGCCCACGGGAACCGGATCGAAAACTTGATGAAAAACCCGACTCTGGCAGATTTGATTGGGGGAATCCAAGCGGTAACGCTAGGAGATGACGAAGCAAGGCGGCGCGGTTCTCAAAAGACAGTTTTGGAACGCAAATCGCCGCCTACTTTTGAAATTGCGGTCGAAATGCTCGAACGCCAGCGCTGGGTAATCCACGAACGAGTTTCAGATTCGATCGACACTCTGCTGCGAGGACGCGAACCAAGCCAGCAAATCAGAAGCGTCAGCGACAGCGGAGAAGTAATTATCGAGCGCGAATCAGCATCTCCCCCCGCCCGGTTCCCAGGGATGCCAGCTTCCGGCCCTGGCCCGGCTGCGGTATCAGCAATGCGGCCGGTCACACCGATGTCTGGGTGGCGCAGTGCCGGCAAAATGGTGCCGATGCCCCCTCAAGGCGAGAAATTCGCAGCACCTAGCAGCGCGCCAGTTGCTGAGACTCGGTATTTCGAGCAACTCCTCGAAGAATCCCTGTCCGTGGAACCAGTACCGCAGCAGCGGGGACGTTATTCCCAGAACGTCGGCCCTAACGGCGAAGATTTGCCCCTCCACGTTTATCCTTACGGCATAGCTCGCCACCAGCTCGAACAGGTGATTTCGACCCTGAACTTGCCGGTGCAGTTGACGAAGGATATTGAAAGTGCTGACGTGGTTTTGGCTTTGCGATCGAACGTGCGGAACCAGTCAAAATTAAGGCACTTGGCCAAAACTCGCCAAGTTCCCCTGCACACAATTAAGGCCGGCACTATTCCCCACGTAGCGAGAGCTTTGCGGCGCTTGTTGGACATGGACGACCCCGGCACCCCGGAAGTGGCAGACCTCGCCTTATTCGCCCGCAGCGGTACTTCTGACGAGCTCGAAGCTCTCGAAGAAACCCGCTTGGCTGTCGAGCAAATTGTGATTCCCAAGGGACAACCGGTGGAACTCCTACCGCGTTCTCCCAACGTCCGCAAAATGCAGCACGAACTGGTGGAACACTATCACCTAAAATCTCACAGTTTTGGGGAAGAGCCCAACCGCCGCCTGCGGATTTTTCCAGCTTAAACAGTCGGGATTTGGAACCGGCATTGTGTAGGGTGCGCGGGCCGCACCTTACCGATTGAAGGCGGAAGGTAGAAGGCAAAAAGCCGAATTTTTTTCGTGCTGCTGTCTGTTTTATACCTGCTGCTTTCGATCTCGCAATCTGCTAAATTAACGATGGTTTTTGTGGGTGAGTTCACCGCCCCAACCCGAATCTTGCGGTCGATCGACCCGACAGGATCTTGTTTCCCTTCGGATTGTGGCGGTGAGTGCGATCGGTCCAATTCCCAATGACTAATGACTAATGACTAATGACTAATGACTAATGACTAATGACTAATGACTAATGACTAATGACTAATAACTAAACAAATTTACAGAGTTAATATGAATGATGCACAAATTCAGCTATTTATTCAATTAATTGCGACTAACACAGGTTTAAAAATTCGCCCGCAAGATCGATCGGCTTTGGCTCAAAAACTTTTGACTCGGATGAAAGACGTAAAAATAGCCTTTCCCGAAAAGTATTATCAAATGTTAGCTGCTCCGACTCAGGAAAGTCAAACCGAATGGCGCCAACTCGCACTGCTGCTGACAACCAACGAAAGTTATTTCATGCGCGACAAAGGACAATTTTCGCTATTGGAAAAAGTTATTTTCCCTGAATTGATCGATCGCAAAAGAAAACTGCACGAGCAATTCGGCATTAAGCCAACACTCCGCATCTGGAGTGCAGGCTGTTCCACCGGTGAAGAACCTTATTCTTTAGTTATTATTTTAAAACAGCTCATTTCTGATTGGGAAAAATGGAATATTTTAGTTGTAGGTACTGATATCAATCAAGAAGCAATAGAAAAAGCTGAGCGGGGAATTTACAGCCCTTGGTCCTTTCGCTTAGTCGATCCAAAACTGCAAGCGCGCTATTTCGACAAGCGAAAAAGTGAATGGGAAATCGACAGAAATTTGCGCCAATTTGTGAGCTTTAGGCATCTCAACTTAGTGAAAGATAATTTTCCTAATATTTACCAAAATATTTATAATATGGATTTGATTTTGTGCAGAAATGTGTTTGTTTATTTTGAAGCTCAGTATATTTCACAGGTATTGAAAAAATTTGCTAAAACCCTGAGAATGGGAGGATATTTAATGATCGGTCACGCTGAAGTTCACAGCCACGCGATGAACGAGTTTCAAGCAAAGATTTTCCCGGAGTCGGTTGTTTATCAAACCAAGAATCTCTTAGGGGAAGAACCGGGTAAAATAGAGTATTCGAGCGCACCAGCACCGCAGGCGGAATCAGCGTTGGATGAATCCAGAAAGGGACGGAAAGTTAACGGTGACATCAGTCATTTAATACCGGAGGGAACCGTACCAGCTAGTTTGAATAACGGCAACTTTGGGGATTTAGGAGCGATATTAGCAGGAGGTAACGGGCTGGGAAAAATTCTGCGAAGTCGCTATTTTGAGGGAGAGCGGGCGAGCAAGAAAGTGCCTGATTTACCTCCAACCACCGCCGCCAAAACAACCGCGAGCCAAACGCCTCAGATGCTTATTTTAGAGGCAAAAGCTTGTTTTAAAAATAAAGCTTATCCTGAAGCAATTGATAAAGCAAAACAGGCGATAGACCTGCAATATCACAATTTTGAGGCTGATTATTTGCTCGCTCAAATTTATGCAAATTTAGGCAAGTATTCTCAGGCGATCGAGCACTGCAAGCGAGCCAGCAAAGTAGATGCTATGTCAATATTTCCTTATTATTTGCAAGCTCACATTGCTGAAGAACAGGGCGACTTGGAAACAGCTAAAATCTTTTTAAAAAAAATCATTTATCTTTGCCCGTCTTTTGTTTCGGCTTATCTCGAACTCGGCAATATATACAACAAAGAAGGTCAGCTAAATATAGCGATTAAAATGTACAACTCATCTTGCGATATTCTCAAAAAACTACCGCCCAATACTCGGATCGAGCAGCAGGGAAAAATGACAGCTAATCAAGTATTGATGGATGTTGAAAAAAAATTGGTAAAATTGTACAGCCAACAAAAGTGACGCGCCGGGAAAATTAAAAAACTTGGCTCGTTGCCAAACTGAATATTAGATCGGGTTCGGCTAAATAGATATAATTCTTGTAGGGGCTCCCCTGACAGACAATAATTGCCTAAAACTAACAATAAGCGTAAACCCGCCCCGGTCGGATATTATAAGTAATTACCCGGACTTGATATTATCGTAGAAAGCGGGGTTTTTTTCGCAAGTCCTCCTCAATAAAGTGTCACAGTAAATATGGAAACTAAGCCGTATCTTATATTTAAACAGAACGGTTTGCTTTGCGGTGTAGAAGTCGGCTGCGTTCGGGAAATTTTCTTTCTACCGGAGCTCGCACCTATCGCCGAAGCGCCTCAAGATATTGTTGGGGCGATCGATCTTAGGGGCTCGATTCTGCCGGTGATGGATCTGAATCTCCGTTTTGGGTACCTTTGGCAGGAGTATTCTGTGACAGATAGTGCGATCGTCATAGAATGGCAAGAATTTCGAGTTGCGATCGTTGTCAATCAAGTTAGTGAAGTTAAGCATATCTCCCAAGATGCAATAACTCCCCAGCTATCTTACGGGCGAGACAAGCCAGAGGAGTCCAATCATTTTTTAGCTGGATTTGCCCGCTGCGGGGCCGAGATTATCATGCTGCTCGATCTCGATCGCCTAATTCGATATTCTCCTGAAAACACAAAAAGTAGAATATTAGTTTCGGCAGCAGAAATCCAGGTAGAACATCAAAACTTGCACTTAGAAACCGAGCCAAAATTGTTAGCTGAAAATCCTAAAATTTTGGACAAGCCTCGCATTTTTGGTGCGAATGCCACAGCCCAAGAAAAAGCAATTTTTCGAGAGCGGGCTGACAATTTGAGGCTTCAAGACGATCGCCAAAATTCTGCGGCAATTAATATGTCGCTGGCGGTGGTTGTCTTCAACGGCGAATACTTTGGTATCAATCTCGGGGTAGTGCGCGAATTTACTGACATTCGCCAAGTAACTCCGATTCCTTGCACGCCCGATCGCATTATTGGCAATATGAATTTGCGGGGCGAGATTCTGACGCTAGTGGACATTCGGAAGATTTTAAATATATCAGCAGACACAAAATTCCTATCTAAGGCGATCGTTGTTGAAATTGAAGATTTGGTCGCCGGTATAGTCGTTGATGAAATCTTAGACATTATACATTTAAATATGGCAGATATTGCGACTATTCCTGCTGCACTAAATTCTGCCAACCGCGAATATCTCCGGGGTACCGCTTTTTATAAAGAAAAGATCGTCGCTGTTCTCCACTTGCAGAAACTGCTAACAAAAGGGGGAGTTGTTGTTGATGAGGAGGTTTGAAGAAAGATTTGAGGGCGAAATCCTAAGTCGCGCCCGCACAAACGAGGTTCTCGCTAGTCGAAACTCAAGAAAAAAAAGTAATCGAACAGAATTTGCTATGATACTATTTGCTAATGTCACTGCACGGGAGCGATCGCAAAAGTTGCAGGCTAATTTGTGCGGCAAATGCCGGACGGCCAACAGCTATCGCAGAGTCACCACCTTACTAAGGAAAATGCTATCTTAAATTCAGGAAAAAAAGATGTTTGCTAAAATTAAAAGATTAAACATTAGAAACAAGATGCTGCTCGGATATTTAGCGCCAGCAGCTATATACTTAGGCTTGCCCGTATTAGTTCTCGGTACAGCAAATCAGGTGTTTAACACTTTCCAAGAAAGGGAAAAGGTAGAATCTGCAATCGGAGAAGCAAGTAATATGTCTGTCGGCGCACAGCAAATGGTACTGGGGATGCGCGGGTATTTAGTTAATAAAAATCAGCAATTTTTAACAGATTTTAGAACGGGTGTAGAGTTGGCTCGCCAGTCAGCGAACAACGTAGAGCAGAGCGTTAAAAATCCCGACCAAAAAAAACGTTTGCAAAGAATGCTGGAGCTAGTCAACGCATATTACGATGATTCTAACGAAATTGTCCGCTTGTTTCAAACAAATCAGAGAGCAGAAGCCCTGGCTTTATTTAATACAGCCAAGTACGCAAAATTTGTGAATGAATTTGGGGAAGTGAACCGGGAATTTAGGGAAACCGAATTAAATAAGATCCAGCAAACAACGCAAAGCACGAAGGCAGCTTTAAGCTTTTTAGTATCGACACTGGTGATAGGTTCGCTGCTGTTATTGCTGTTGGGTGCGACTGTTGCTTGGCTGATTTCGTCAGGAATTGCTGGAACTATCGATCGCGCAATTAGCTCGATCGCCGCTTCTTCCGCCCAGATTGCAGCCACAGTTGAAGAACAGGAACGCATGGCAAGCCAGCAAGCAGCTTCAGTCAATCAAACCACGACAACAATGGACGAATTGGGCGCATCTTCTAGGGCTACTTCACAGCAGATAGAAACCGCCGCATTTGAAGCAATGCAAGCTTTAAATTTAGCTGGAACAGGTACAAAAGCTGTCGAACAAACTTTAGAAGCAATGGCAACGCTGAAAACAAAAGTGCAGGATATGCAAGGGCAAATTATGCAGTTGAGCGAGCAAACCGATCGCATTGGCAATATCTCGACTGTAGTTAGCGATTTGGCAAATCAGACTAATATGTTAGCGCTAAATGCTGCCGTGGAAGCCGTGCGGGCGGGCGAACACGGCAAAGGCTTCGGCGTTGTCGCCTCAGAAATTCGCAAACTTGCCGATCGCAGTAAAAAATCTGCCACGCAAATTAATCTCTTAGTTGCTGATATTCAGAAGGCGATTAACTCAACAGTAATGGTGACAGATGAAGGAACTAAAACTGTAGACTTTGGCGTACATATTGCCTCAGAAACCGCAGCAGCCTTTGCTGGAGTGGCTGATGCAATTAACAACGTGGTTTTGACCTCTCAGCAAATTTCGCTGAATGCCAAACAGCAAGCAATCGCGATCGAACAAGTGGTGGAAGCAATGAACTCTCTCAACCAAGCCGCAGCACAAACCGCTTGCGGTATCACTCAAACTAAAGTCGGCACTCAAAAATTAAACGAAGCTGCTTTAGATTTAAAAGCCGTTGTTTAGAACAGTTATCAGTAATGATATAGCATTTCTCACAAAGATGAGGTGCTCTCGCGGGCATGGGGGATCGGGCATAGGGCATCGGGCATCGGGCATCGGGCATCGGGCATCGGGCATACCTCACAACGCGATCGAACCGCTATAGTTATTAAATAAATGCAACTGCAAACAAGCTCGAAACTCGGATACCAATCGGTAATTGTTAAATCTCACATCTCAAATCCAATGAGTTATCAGTTATGAGAGTTTTTCAACAAAATGCAACCGCAGGCCCGCGATTCTAATCTCCAGCCTCGCGAGACATTTCCAACAAGTCTCGCTTGCCAGCTCTTTACAGGCTGTTTAGGAGTCGTCTATTAGTGATTCCCCAATTCTAAAATCTAAAATCTAAAATCTAAAATGGTCTGAGTTATCAGTTATGATTAAAAAAAGTAAAAATTGGTCTTTGAGAATTAAAGCGATTGTTTTTGCGATCGCCCTCAGTACGATCCCAGTTATATTGACAGGAGCGATGACTTATTTATTTGCCACCGAGAACCTGACTAACTGCGTAATTAAGTACCAAGAATCGCGGGCGATCTCTACAGCAAATGAAGTCAGCAACTTTCTGTTTGAACGCTACCTAGACGTTAAGGAACTAGCTAATTTAGGTATACTGAACGACCCCAGAGTCAGCAAAACCACATCAACCAGTCAAAAACAAGCTCTGTTAGATAAATATGTAAAACAAGGGGAAGGCTACGACAGTATTGCAGTCGCAGACCTCCAGGGGAATACTATTTTGCAATCGAGCGGAGAACCCATTACAGATTTAGGAAAACGCGAATATTTTCAGGAAGTAATTAAAACTAATCGTCCTACAATTGTGCAGCCCAGGAAGTCATTTATTACTGGCGACTACGCCATTTTTGCTGCTGCACCGGTTGTCGATATCAATACAGGAAAAACTATCGCCGTCATCAGAACTCGCACGCCTACAACTTATTTAGAGCAGAATTTTGACGAAAGCCAAGATAAATTAACCCAATCTTCGGAGGAATTTAAAAAAGAGGAATACCTTTTGATTGATGGCAATGGCAAGTTTTTTTTAGCAACAGAAAATCATGATGTGAGCAGAGATGCACGGTTAGAATTTACTATTTTTCAAAAAATGCAAGCCGAGAAAAAAGTCAACAGTGACATAAGTATCAATCGCATTGATAGCTCTAAGCAACTGATTACTTACGCTCCTATTGAAACCTCAAAAAATCAGCCAGCATTGGGTTGGAGCGTGATTATTGCCAACGATACAAAAGATGTATTTGCTCCGCAAAAAGAGCTGCTGTATGCTCTGATGACAGGAGTTGGAATCACTGCTGCTGTTGTGAGCGCGATCGCCACTTTTTTTGCAACTCGAACTACTCGCTCGGTAAATGAAATTGTGCGGGCGATCGCCTCTTCTTCCTCGCAAATTGCTGTCACCGTGGAACAGCAAGAACGCATCGCCAGCCAACAACTATATGCTGTCGATCGAACTGCGACTACAATGGAGGAATTGAGCGAATCAAGCAAAGCTTGTGCCTCACAAGCCGAAGCGGCTGCTTCCGGGGCGGCACAAGCCCTTAAACTCACAGCAGCAGGCAGTCAAGCTGTAGACAATACCTTGAAAGAAATAGCAACTTTGGCAGAAAATGTTGGAGCCATTCAAAAGCAAATTTTGCGTTTGAGCGAGCAAACCGATCGCATTGGCAATATCTCCAGCTTAGTCAGCGATTTAGCAAACCAAACAAATATGCTCGCCATCAACGCTGCTGTCGAAGCAGTTAGAGCCGGTGAAAGCGGCAAAGGATTTGCTGTTGTTGCCAGCGAGATTCGCAAATTAGCAGATCGCAGTAAAGAATCTGCTAGCAAGATTAATGCTTTAGTTGCAGACATCCATAAAGCGATTATTTCGACAACAATAGTGACTGATGACGGCACAAAAACCGTAGAAAATGGAGTTGAAATTGCCCGAAAAGCCTCCGACGCATTTGCTGGAGTAGCCGAGGCGATCGATCGCATTGTTTTGAACAGCAAACAAATTTCTTTTACTGCAAGAAACCAGGCGATCGCCATTGAGGATGTAGTTGAAGCCGTCAACTCTCTTAACCTCGCCGCTCAGGAAACTGCCTCCGGCATTTCTCAAGTCAAACTAGGCATTTCTCAACTCGATCGAGCCGCCCAAAACTTAAAATCTGTAGTGTAGTCAGTAGTCAGTAGTCATTAGTCATCAGTCATTAGTCATTAGTCATTAGTCTGTTGGCAGTTGGCAGTTGTAACAACAGTCAACAGTCAACAGACAGCAGCCAACACTCAGTAGGGGCGGTGGATGGTGCGGGCCCGCCCTCAACAGCCAACAGTCAGCAGTCATTAGTCATTAGTCATTAGTCATTTGCTAGCAATGCCCAATTCCCTGCGCGGGCCTGCACGGGCCAATTCCCAATGCCCAATGCCCAATGCCCAATGCCCAATGACCAATTCCCAATGACCAATTCCCAATTCCCTGCGCGGGCCGATTGTCAATTACCCAAAAATACATATGATTGAAGACGAAGAACTCCGAGATGTATTTAAAATTGCTAGTGAAGAACACTTGCAGAAACTAGACGAGGGATTTCTGTACTTGGAACAACACCCGGAGGACTCAGCTAAGTTAGAAGAATTGCTGCGGGAAACCCATTCTCTTAAAGGCGATGCTGGGATGCTGGGCGTAAAAAATGTAGCATCTTTAGCTCATCAAATAGAGCATATTTTGGGGGGTGTCAAGCGGGGAGAAACTCAACTAAATCGAGATATTAGCGATCGGCTTTCGCAAGCTTTAGAAGCCATCCGCAAACTCGTTGACGAAGCCGTCACGGGTGAAGATTCCGGTATTAATACGTTTTACGTCCTCGCTAACATGATGGGCGCTTCTAACAAGCCCCAGCCAGCCGCCCCGACAGTAGAGCAATCATCTTCACTACCAGAACAAGAATTAGTAAAAATGCAATTTACTGATTCAGAAACTGCGCCACCAGAAACAAACAGTGAAACTTCTTCTGAAGCTAATTTAGACAATAATTACTCTTTTGCCAGTCTGCAATCCGAACAGGAATTGCTGCGACAAGCTCAAAACTTGCCTGCAGCTTCTCAACCCGCTGTGTCAGCGGCTTTCCAACCCACTGTTAGCGGTTTTTCTAGTTCGTCTTACCGCATCGAAACCATTCGCGTTGCTACCCAAAATTTAGACCAATTAATGACTCAAACAGGGGAACTTTCTGTTACGAAAACTCGGCTGATATACCGACTTGCCGATATAGAAAAATTGAGTAATTTGTGGGAGAGTTGGAGCCGAGAAGCTTTTATTAATCGGTTAATTTTTTCTCAGATAGAAACCGATATAAATGGTTTTCAACAAAACGCGGTTGTAATGCAGTTACAGAATTATTACCAGCGTACAGAAGAACGTTTAGAACGTCTGGGAACTCTAGTAAATCGCTTGAAAAATCGAGTTTATGAAGATACTGCAAGACTAGAATTAATTGCGGAGGAATTACAGTCAGGAATTCGCACTCTCAGACTGCTGCCTTTGTCTACTATTTTTAATTTATTTACGCGGTTGGTTAAAGACTTGGCGAAGCGCGAAGGGAAAGAAGTTGAATTAGTCATTGAAGGTGGTGAAACTAAAGCTGATAAACGCATTTTAGAAGAGATGAAAGACCCTTTGATGCACATGATTCGGAATGCGATCGACCACGGCATCGAAACGGCCGCCGATCGCAAAAAGCTCGGCAAACCTGCTGCCGCTACTCTCCGAATTAAAGGCTACCAGACTGGTAGCAATATTATCATTGAAGTTGCTGATGATGGTAGGGGGCTGAATGTCGATCGCATTAAACAAACTGCTGTCAAACGCAACATCTGCACGCCGGAAGAACTCGGTACTATGACAGAAAACCAAATTCAAGCGCTGATTTTTGCTCCGGGTTTTTCTACCAGAACATTTGTTACTGAAATATCGGGACGAGGGGTGGGTTTAGATGTAGTGCGGACTAATGTTGAAGCACTAAAAGGCAGCATTCAAGTTGAATCCGCATCAGGAAAAGGATGTACGTTCCGGCTGCAACTGAGCACGTCGCTAGCTACTGCGAATGTATTGATTGTAGCAGTTGATGGGATTGCTTACGCGCTGCCGATTGAGTTTGTGGAAACTGCTAAAATGGTTGCTTGTTCTGATATTTTTGCCATAGAAGGTAAGGCAACTATACTTTCTGACGGTCGGCCGCTATCAGTTGCTTATTTAACAGATTTACTGGAATTAAATAATATAGAATGGCTGCCTAAGAATCGGGAATGGAGACAGGAAAGTTGGAGAACAGTAAGCTGCACAATAGAGGGAAAATTCAACAATTCAAATTCTCCTAAAATGTCTTGTATTGTTTTGAAAGTTGGTGAGGAAAGATTGGGATTATTTATAGATGCTTTGATTGACGAACAGGATGTGGTGATTAAACCTCAAAGTTTATTGCTGAAACGGGTGCGAAATGTTTCAGGTGCAACGATTCTGGGGACGGGGGAAGTTTGTATGGTGCTCAATCCCCACGATTTGATAAAATCTGTACGCAAGCAAGTTTTTTCGCGCGGGGTTGGGAGTGGGCGATCGCCCGTTGAGACAGTCAGGCGCAAACAAGTTATACTTTTAGCAGAAGATTCGATCGCTACCCGCACTCAAGAAAAGCGCATCCTCGAAGGTGCAGGTTATGAAGTAGTGACAGCAGTAGACGGATTGGATGCTTTCAATAAATTAAAAACTCGCTATTTTGATGCTGTGATTTCTGACGTACAAATGCCGAATTTGGACGGTTTGGGACTGACTGTTAAAATTCGCCAGCAAAAAGAATACAGTGAGTTGCCGATTATTCTGGTAACATCTTTGGCATCGGATGAAGATAGAAAAAGAGGGGCTGATGCCGGGGCTAATGCTTATATTCCTAAAGGTACGTTCAATCAAGATGTATTGGTCGAAACTTTGAAAAGGTTAGTTTAATTGTAGAAGGGGAAGGGGAAGGAAGAGGGGGAGAGTGGGAGAGTGGGAGAGTGGGAGAGACGGCTACCAATTCCCAATTCCCAATCCCTCCGCTTCGCGCTCGCCCAATTCCCAATTATCCATTCCCAATTATCCATTCCCAATTATCCATTCCCAATTACTTAAAAAATTCATGTCTTCGCCCATAAAAGTATTGTTAGTAGAAGATTCGCCTGTAGCTACGATCGTTCTCAAGCGCATTTTGAATAGTTCGCCAGAAATCCAAGTAGTAGGAACCGCTTGCAACGGGTTAGAAGCACTCGAATTAATCCCAAAGCTTCAGCCGCAAGTAATCTGTACAGATTTGAACATGGCACAAATGAACGGGTTAGAATTTACGCAGGAAGTGATGAAGAAGTACCCGCGACCGATTTTAATAATTAGTGCTTCTGTCCAAGCAAATGATACTCAAAATGTATTTGAACTTATGAAAGCAGGTGCATTAGATGTTTTTCCGAAACCGATTGGCGGGTTGGCGTCAGATTACGATCGCCTCGCGAATGAATTAATTGCTAAAGTTAAAGTTTTGTCGGGAGTGAAAGTATTTACGCGGCATCAAAGGCTGGGATTAATCGAAAAAAGCGATCGCCCGATCCCAAAAATTAATCAACTATCAATGCACAATTACCAATTATCCAGCGGAAATCTCAAGTCTCAAACTATCAAGTTACTGGCTGTCGGCGCATCTACAGGCGGGCCGCAAGCGCTGCAGTCGATTATTTCGCAGTTTCCAGCTAATTTGCCAGTACCTGTAATTTGCATCCAACATATCAGTGAAGGATTTTTGCGGGGATTGGTTGACTGGTTGGGTTGTGAATCTAAACTACCTGTGAAAATAGCTGGTTTGGGGGAATTTCCCCAAGCTGGTACTGTTTATTTTCCGCCGGAAAAACGTCATTTAGAATTGAATTCTCAAGGGCGATTTATGTATTCTGAAGCTGCTGGTGAAGCGGGACACTGCCCCTCTGTAACGGTAACATTTAAGTCAGTTGCTAATTTTTACGGTCGGGCGGCTGCGGGAGTTTTACTAACAGGAATGGGTCGAGACGGTGCGGAGGGTATGCTGGCGATCGCCCGAGGAGGCGGTTTGACAATTGCTCAAGATGAAGGCAGTTGCGTTGTTTTCGGAATGCCGAAGGAGGCGATCGCCCTGGGTGCGGCCCAACACATTTTACCCGTCAGCGCGATCGCTCCTCTGCTGTTGGCGAAACTAAAAGTTTAGGATTTTGGGATTTTATGATTTGAGAGTGATAAACTTACCAATAACTTCGCGCAACTTTTCAGCATCAAAGGGCTTAGTTAAATACTCGGTTGCTCCCGCCAAACGGCCCTGCACCTTATCAAATGCTCCATCTCTGGCTGTCAGCATGACGATCGGCAAATTTTGAAATTGAGGCAAGCTTCGCACCGTGCGGCAGAGTTCCAATCCGTCAATACCGGGCATCGAAACATCGAGCAACAAAACCGAAATTTGTTCGTGATAAATTGTTGACAAAGCATCGACTGCATTGTCTGTCACGAGAACTCGAAACTCTTTGCTCAAGGCTTGTTTGACAAGTCCTTGCATCACGACGCTATCATCAACTGCCAAAATAGTTGGTATTTGAGTGCTAGTTGCAGACATATTTTTCTCCGGGTTTATTTATAGTTATTGAAAATAGAAAACATAATTCCCACCCCAAAATCTATCGGCTCGAAAACAGCGATTTCCCGATCGATCGCCGATTGCAACACTTGACAAACGTGCATCCCAACCGAGAAACCCTCGACCGTCGAGTTTGACAAACTATTTTTACAAAGTTTAACATTTTGGCAATCTTTTGTACTTCATTTTTTCGCTGTAGTCGAGGTGACTGTGGCACAGCTTGGTAAACCGCACTGGTATTGTGGCACAAATTTATTATTTAAATCTACCAGCAAGCTTGCTCCCCACGATTAGATAAGTTTGTTAAGATACAATTAAACTACTAAAAAATCTACGTAAGCTATCCGCCATCGATCGATAGAAGGTGCTTCCTCCCCAGCGAGGCTCTAAAATTGATCCCCCCCCGGAAGTATTCAACAGTACATTCAAGTTGAAGTATAATTTGTAGATTCTTATATCTGCGGTGCTCTAACTCCATAACTCAAAAGTTTCAAGGTCAGTCAAGGGGTTGGTCTGAGTTTGGCGCAAGCAGCCTGCGCGCGACGCGGCGCCGACAGTCTCCCGTCACAAAATTCAGAGCTGGTTTTTCAAAGACCAGTATTGAGAAAAGCGCTTGCCAGCAACTAGATGGGCAGTTACAAATGACGAAAGCACCCTTGCCTCTTAGTAAAAAAGTATTTGAGCTGCACAACATCGACTTATATCAGCTTCTCGGCTCTGCTCCGGAGGCTTGCTTTGACGATTTGGTGGGCTTGGCAGCTCAGATGAGCCAAACTCCTATTGCTTGTTTGAGCTTGATTGACGCTAACCGTCACTGGTTGAAGTCGCAGTTAGGTATCGATCGAACTTTAACTCGCTGTTACCTGAACTTTTGCGCGGTCGCCTTCGACCAAACTCTGGCAGAATTAGCTGCGGGTTCAAACTCATTCTCGGAATTTGACCGATCAATTCCTCCACAAAAAACGTCGGTTGCTGCCGAATCTGCTTTTGTCGCACATCCTGCAAATTTCTTCAAGAAACAGCTCGCCGCCGTCATTGTCCGAGACGCTTCCACAGATGTGCGATTTGCCCAGCACCCGCTCACGGTTTCCTACCCCTCCGTGAAATTTTACGCCGGCATCCCAGTCGCCACCTCCGACGGGCAGATGCTGGGATTCCTCTGTATCGCGGACTCGATGCCGAGAAACTTGACAAAACAAACAATAGATGCAATTGAAACTTTAGCTCGGCAAGTGGCGAGTTTGGTGGAGCTGCGGTGGCAATTAGTCAAAGCCCAAAAAGAGGCAGCAGAGGTAGAACAGATCGCCTCTGACAACCGCCAAATCTTGGAGTTAGTTCGATCGAACCAGGACTTTTTCTCGGCAGTACAGACGCCAGAGAGCGACAGGAGAATATTCCGCAAAAAAAAGCTGCCGGCGATCGGAGAAACAGGTAAATCTGAATATTTGCCAGAAACTTCAGGAGGCATCGAGCGCCAGCTCGATCGCAAACTAATCCGAGAAATAGTTGCCGACTCGCTCTATGCCTCCGATCGCCCAGCAACCACAGCCCGGTTGCAGGAGCGATCGCGCGATCGAACCCTGCAAGCTAAAGTCGGTGCAGCCCTCGGAGGCGGCGGGACAATACCGATCGTCCTCAACCGCTGCACCGAGGCAATCGTAGATTACCTCGACGCAGCGGGGGCGAGCATTTGGACGTTCCACCCCCAGACAGAGCGGTTAGAATTGCAGGCCGCTTCAGGAATCTGCAGCGAACAGGGGGAACGGGAAATAGAAGATTGGGTGCGATCGGCCGGGCCGGGAAAACTCCAAACTGCTCCTGTGCTGCTGCTGTCGCTCCCGTCCCTCTGGGCCGTGGCCTATCCGCTGATTGTGGAGGAGCGACTGGTGGGAGTGATGGCTGCGCGCTGCAGCGCTGCTCCAAGCGAGGGGGCGGTAGAAGTTTTGGGGTGGACGGCTAGCTCGATTGCGGTGGCGATCGATCGCCTCAAAGCCCGAGAAGAATTGTTGAGCCGCCGGGAAGGCTTGCTGCTGAACCTAGCCAGCCAGATGCGAAATTCCCTCGACCTCGACAAAATTTTAGATACGGCTGTCAACGAAATTCGCAGCTTGTTGCAGGTTGACCAGTGCTACTTTTTGTGGTACGCGAATTCGCGTCACGGACTGCCGAGCTTTGCGATCACCCACGAGGCGGCAAATCCCGAACTCACAGAGCGGCTCGCAGAATATCCGATCGAACAAGTAACGCTGCTGGCCGAGAAAATTAGCAACCGCCAAACGCTCAGGATCGGCGACGCAACAACAGCACCCTGCATAGAGCCGCCGACGCGAGCTTTTTTGACCGGTGTCGGGATTGTTTCTAAGCTGCTGCTGCCGCTGGAGACTCGCTCCGGTCAAATGGGGGCAGTAGTTTGCAACCATTACAGCAGTCGCCGTTTCTGGGTGGAGAGCGAAGTGGAATTGCTGCAAGCGGTGGTGGAGCAACTGGCGATCGCGATCGACCAAGCCGAACTTTACGCCCAAACCCGGGCGGCAGCCTTAGCCGCTCAAACTCAAGCCCGCCAACTGACAGAGACTTTGCAGAGCTTGCAGCGCAAAGAAACTCAGCTCATCCAAAACGAAAAAATGTCCTCTCTCGGTCAAATGGTCGCCGGCGTCGCCCACGAAATTAACAATCCCGTTAATTTTATTTACGGCAACTTGACTTATTGCGAGCAGTACGTGAAAGATATCCTGGATTTGCTGCGCTTGTATCAAAAGCACTACCCGGAACCCGCGGCAGAAATTCTCAACAGAAGCGAAGAAATAGATGTTGATTTCATAGTGCCGGATTTGCTGAAAATTCTGTCTTCAATGGAGATGGGAGCCGAACGCATCCGCAACATAGTTTTGTCTCTGCGGAACTTCGCGCGGCACGACGAATCGGACATGAAGCTGGTGGACATTCACGAAGGAATTGACAGCACGCTGCTGATTTTGCAAAGCCGCTTGAAGTCCAACGGGCTGATACCGGGAATTGAGGTAATTAAAGACTACGGCGACTTGCCGAAAGTAGAGTGCTTTCCCGGACAGCTAAACCAAGTATTTATGAATATTTTGGGGAATGCGATCGACTCCGTGGAAAATCAGCCCGCACCCAAGACGATCGCCATCTCGACTGCGCTGGTGTCTCCTGACTCGGATGCTGCTGAGCCAGGAAAGTCGATCGGTAAACTTGTGGTGATTCGGATTCGCGACAGCGGGCCGGGATTGACCCAAAAAGCTAAATCCCGCTTGTTTGACCCTTTCTTTACCACTAAACCTGTGGGTAAGGGTACGGGACTCGGCTTGTCTATC
This sequence comes from Microcoleus sp., assembly GCF_049646505.1. Lineage (GTDB taxonomy): Bacteria > Cyanobacteriota > Cyanobacteriia > Cyanobacteriales > Microcoleaceae > Microcoleus. The sequence continues at coordinate 7,270 of NZ_JBARVX010000327.1, read as the reverse complement.
AGCTACCAGATTGTGGTGGAAAAACACGGCGGCAGTTTGAAGTGTATCTCCGAAGCCGGACAGGGAGCGGAGTTTTGGATTGAAATCCCGCTGGCTCGCCCGAAGGCCCTCAAAGAATAAACTGGCGGGCGATCGGTTTCAAAAACATTTTTTTAAATTTAGTGTCAAAGTGCTTGACAAATTCTGGTGTTTCAATGTTAATATGATGAAGGTTAAGACGTTGGGGCGTCGCCAAGTGGTAAGGCAGCTGGTTTTGGTCCAGCCATTCAGAGGTTCGAATCCTTTCGCCCCAGTTAAATGGTTTTTTCGATTGTTGATGAAAGACGGCTCAAGTCGGATTCTCAGAACCAATGGATGAGGTTCGATCGTTCCGACTTCAGTCAACCTTCAACTGCTGAAGATTTGCATTCCCACACCCAAAACCAATCGATCGGGTACGATCGCACATCGCATCACTGCAAATTGCTCGGCCCGCGAGCGCTCAGCCGATCGAACACGTATCGCGAAATTGCCGGAAATGCTGTTTCGTCCTTGGAATAAGCCGGATCGTCTGCAAAAACAACTAAGATATAAATCGCGCGATCGTCCAAAGTTCTGACAAATGCCACTTCGCTGCGAGATTTGGAAGTATAGCCAACTTTGGAACCAAAATAAATATTACTTGGCAAAGACTCGCCGAGAAATCCTTTTATCGAGTTGCTAGGGTCATTTTTCCAGGCCTTGGGGTCTAAATCTCTCGTCAGCAAGTAAGCCATTTTACGGCTGGCGATGCTGGAAACCGCTTGTCTGGTATAGATTTCATAGATTAATCTGCCTGCTTGATCCGTAGTGACTTGATTGCGAATCGGCCTTGAAGCACCGCCCCGCAGTTGCAAATCGCGACCGACTGGACCTTCTTGCCTCAAATAGTATATGGGATAATTTTTGGTGCTGATACGAATATCGCTGTAGCCTGCTGACTGAAAAAATGAGTTAATTTGCTGGCGCTTTTGCAGCCATGTTTGCAACTCTTCTCCTGCGAGCCGTCCGCCGGATTTCGTATCTGTAACTTTGTCTAAAATCCTGCTGGCGGCATCATTGTTGGAGATGCCAATCATTTGTTCTAGGTCGTTTTTAAAGGCAGATTCTTTTTGCGTAATTATGCCTTTTTCTATGGCTGAGTAAAACGCTGCCATCCAAAATAACTTAGCAACGCTAGCGGGAAATCTGAGAGTTTGATTTTGATATCCGGCAAAGGTGTGAATTTTGGGATTGCTGACATCAAGCAAGGTAATTGATAGCGCTTCTGCAGGCAGTCCTTTGCTAGTAGCAATTTTCACCGATTCATCAACAATTCCTTGCAATTCTTGAGAGTAAGCTGAATTGGGAGGTGTTTTGATGTTGTAGCTGAAGCTAGGCTCGGTTTGAGGATCGACAACACTTGTCGGTGTTTGAATTGTCGGCGGCGCAAGGGCCTCTTGAGCCAAGATAACTGGCGGTTCTGGGGGACGGCGAATTCTGAAGGGTATTGTGACAATCCAACCGATCGCGATCGTCCCGGCAATTAAGCACAGGATGTTACCGTATTTTAATCGAGAAAATTTCGTCTTGACTCGGCGACGAGATGGGACGGCAAGCTGGCTGCTTTGGCGTCGCGGCTTGATTTGGCTTCGGCGCCCTATAGGGCCTTGGGGCTGTACGGGGCGTTGGGGAGCGATTGGGCGCGGGCGGCGTCGGCGGTCTATTTGCATTACAGTGTTGTGGTATCAAACTCGCACGATCAGTTTATAATAGGGCGGCGTCTAAATGACAAGGGTGTCGATCGAGTCCGAGAAATTGCCAATTCGATCGGGCCTGCTAGGCTGATTGAGGATTCTAGTAATTGTAAAGATTTCAGGATAGCACTTTGTTGAAGCAAAATCCTTTGAAAAACATGAGAAATTTTTGGAGTTGGGTTGTTTTGGGATTTGCGATCGCCAGTGCGAATAATTCTTTGATACCTGATATTTTGGCATTTCAGTCTCAACCTGCTGTCGCTGCTGTCGATCGGCAAACCAAAGCACGGGGCGCGGATGCAGCCGCCCAGTTGACGGGGAAAACAGAAAATCCCGAAACCACAAACCAGCCGGCTGTTTCCAGTTTTCCGAGTCTGTTTTGGGAACTCAACAATTTACCTAAAATTTCCTATTCCCAATTGCTAGAAGTGCTGGCTAGACGAGCATACTCAGACAATTATGCCAGAGAAAACGCTGCACAACCGGAAGATATAGCACGTTTTGAAAAGATTGTACAGTATGCAAAACAGCAAAATTTCCCCGATCGCCCGATCGGAGAAATCGTCCAGGCGATCGCCGATAACTTCCTAGGATTGCCCTACGCCGCGGGTTTGCTGGACAAATCCGGCGAAGAAAAGTTGATTGTAACGTTGAATAAATTTGATTGCGTTTTGTTTGTAGAAACCGTTTTGGCTATTTCGCGAGGCGTAGCAGTCAAAGATTACGACTATCAAAACTTTGTAAATCGCATAGAAGAACAGCGGTATTTAAACGGTAAAATCAACGGTTATTGCAGCAGGCTGCACTATTTTTCCGAATGGATTAACGACAATCAAAAACGGCAAACAGTAGAAAACATCACCGCTAAGTTGGGCGGAATGCCCATGAATAAAACACTAAATTTCATGAGCCAGCACCGCAGCAGTTACCCGCAAATGGTCAAAGACGAAGCAACTTATCAGTGCATAGTCAACCAAGAAGCAGACTTAGCCAAAACAGCGGTTAATTACATCCCGACAAATCGGATAAAAAGTATTTATTCTCAATTAAAACCCGGAGATATTATAGCAGTAGCCACGGATGTTAAAGGATTGGATGTCACCCACACGGGTTTTGTGTACAGGAATGCAGACGGGAATCTGGGTTTAATTCACGCTTCGCCGGCTGGGGCTGTGACAGTTGCTTACGACTTGCAAAGATATATTAGCAGAGTCGAAAGCGCGATCGGCATAGTAGTCGCTAGGGCGATCGATCCCAGATCGAGATGATATGTGAGGTTATCAACAGAAAATACTAAAGCCCTTACTACAAACCTGCTATCACAAAAAGGATTTGCATTTCTCAAAAGCGAATTTGTTAGGATTTTTTGTGTTTTTTCATAATTTTATGCTTTAGAAAAACAACCAAAACCAGTTTAAATACATCCCAAAATATACCAAACAAAATCCTCTGCAAGCCAAGCCACTACCGATAAATAGACTACCGAATAATGTAGCCGCAATCCATCCCACCATCAAGCTTTACTTTAGATATGAACTGAAATAATTGTCTCTTGCTTCTGAAAGGGAGATGATATCAAATCCGTCAGCATCGGAATAGTAAATTCACTATTGACTGTTGACAGTTAACAGTTAACAGTTAACAGTTAACAGTTAACATCATGTATGAGTGCAACCGGAATTGATATAATTTCAGGCCTGAGAGCGATCGGCATTTCATCCTAATTTCATAATTGCGTGCAATTCTAGAGAAGTAAACCAATTTGGAGTATCTCAGGTAGCAACATTTTCTTTCGCTACTCTATCTCTAGTCTCAATGAAATGAGCGTTATTCAACTTCTTTGCAAAGATAGAATCTTCATTTCTTCTATTTAAACTCCTTGCTATTGGCAGGTTCCCAAACGTTTGCTGCACCGCTCTTCAAAACTATGTAATTCGGTTCCACCGTTATGCTGCTGACGCAAGGATTCTAAGTCAAATCATCCATCCTCTCAACCACTATTCACTATTTCATCTAGTAAACGACATGGACAATACTTTCATTGCAACTTATTTTGATTGGGATCACCGGACTCCACGCAAACGCCATCGCTTGGCTAATCGGGTATTGAATAAATTGCGCTTGAACGGTCAAGTTATTCCAAAATCACCTGACATGGCAACTGTAGAAGCTCGAATGAATATTTTTCATTTAGCAAGCCAAACAGCAGCATACAAAGTAGCTGGTGATGTTGTCGAAGTCGGTTGTAATGCCGGCGAAAGCTCGATTGCGATCAAAAAAGTTCTGAATGAGTATGCGCCGGAGAAACAATTTCATGTGTTCGACAGCTTTGAAGGGCTTCCAAAACTACAAGAAGACGATATTAAAGATGGAATATACGCTCAAGGTTCGATGACAGCTAAACTCGACAGATTCAAAAAGAATTTTTCCGATGTTGGACTGGAGCTACCACATATTCATAAAGGATGGTTCGAGGATACTGTTCCTTCATGCCTTCCAGATCGGATCAGCTTTGCAATTGTGGACGGCGATATATATAGCTCTACTAAATATGTACTGCCCCATGTTTACGAGCGTCTAACGCCAGGAGCTATTTGCTTATTTGGCATTTATTATGATGAAAAGGTGTTTTCACGTCCATATACTGCTGAGCCATTCAAATCGCCTGGTGTAAAACGTGCTTGTGACGAGTTTTTTGCAGACAAGCCTGAAAAAGTCTCTGTACTCTATGCTTGTGAGTATTCCAACGGCTATTTTCGCAAGCTGTAGAGATAGAGCAGTTTGATAGGAATAATTTGGTGTTTCTATCGTTAGAGTGTTTCATCACCTTCGTAAACAGGGAACTCCTCGGAATTGGGCGATCGGTAATAAATCTTGTTTATTGCCGATCGCCAACACCTAATAATGACGCAAATCCGTCCATTGCATCCCTAAGCGGGCTGGGTGCTCGTGGCGCACCTTACGATACTTATACCAATTTCCTAAAGTAGCGCTAGACATTACCCCCCCAACCCCCCCTTATTTCGGGGGGGAGTGGGGGGGGTAGTACCACATCTTTAGAAAAATGGTATTAACAATCAAGGACGAAACTCCTGACTACAACCAAATTAATTGACAATTTCGTTGCGAGATACCTTGCTCTTTCTAGCAGGATTTGGCGTTAATTCCGCCGGTGAGGCTTGAACAGTTCCCCAATCGTTCAAAAAGCTTTTCAGCAAAACCTCTTGCTGAGTGCGGAATTCCTCGACATTTGCCCCTCGATTCATAATAACAAACCATACTGTTTCCTGTTTTTGAGTTGGCAGCGCTCCGCCCAAAGCGCTAACATTATCCAACGTACCAGATTTGACTACTGCTAATTTTGGCAGCGGTCGCTCAGAGAGGATTCCTTCATCTTTTCCAACTACAGTTAAGACATCAGCAACTGTCATGCTGTAAGGTTTAAGATAGCCTTCTAAAGCTATAAACAACGCACAAGCAGCGCGGGGAGAAATACGGTTATCTTCGCTCAATCCCGAACCGTTGACGAGTTGAATTTCGGCGGGAGGAACTCCAGTTGCTGCTGCTGCTTTTTGTGCGACTGTTTTCGCGCCGCCTACACTATCAGCCAGCATATCTGCCATCAGGTTGTTGCTGTACTGATTCATTTTTTTGATCAGTTCGGCGAGGGGCAAAGAATAATGTTTGACTAAAGGCGCGCTGGTGGGAGGTGCTGCCCCAACTTTGACAGTACCGTCAATTACTATTTGAGGTTTTGGGGTATTTGGAGCTAGTGTTTGATACTGGGCGGCGGCTTCGCTGGGCCAGTTTTGACTGTTGAATGCTTGTTTGAGCAATTCTCCTGATTTGAGGGGATTTAATTCAAAGTTCATGTAAAATTTATCGACAATTATCAAACTGCCAGTGATGCGCTTGATGCCTTTTTGATTTAAGGTGTTACCGAGGGCGATCGCCTCTTCCCAAACAAACAAAGGATCTTCGCTACCCTGAATAATTAAATCGCCTTTTAATACGCCGTTTTCGATCGTCCCGTCGGTACTAATTAAAGTAATAAATTGATGTTCCGGCCCGAATTCTTGCAGGGCTACCAGAGATGTTGCTACTTTGGTAATGGATGCGGCCGACAGAGGAACGGTACCTTGATGGTTGGCTAGCAAAGTATTACCCGATTGCATCCAGATTCCTTGGTCTTCTTTGACAAAACCTCGGGCTGTCAAGCCGTTGAGATATTGCTGGATTTTGGTATTTGTGGCGGTTTCGGGATTGTTGACAGAGACTGTTAACGGCTGACTCGGTTTAACAGGCGGCGGGGAAGATTCGGCTACAGGAGAGGGAGTTGCAAGTTGGGGTGATTCCGTAGCGGCACATCCGGCGATAATTGTGAGAAGGGCGATCGAACTTACAGCAGTCAAGTAGCGATTTTTCAGCATTACCTTAAATTTTTCCATCAAATTGACCATTCATCTTGCGGCACACCCGATGGCAAGTTTAGCATTAGCTGCGCGTTTTGGAGCATCCGCATCTGCGTTACCAGAATTGTGAACCGCTGACCCATGAATGGTGCTAGTCTCGATCGAGCAAGTATGGCAGGAACCACCATGCCCGATGGTCGGAAAAACCAATAATATTAAATTCGTCATTCCTGACAGCTAGCTATATTAACCGCCATGCAATTAAAGCTGCTGTCTTACCTTTAGCCACTATCGGTTCGCAAGGTTCAACCCTTAGATTTTGTGACATCCTTTGATAAACAGCATCAGAAATAGTAATCGCACCACCAGGCGTGGCACTTTCTAAGCGTTTTGCTGTATTGACAACATCACCAATCACCGTATAAGTCCGAACATCTGCACCGCCAAATAGCCCTTCAATAACGCTCCCGCAATGCACTCCGCATCCCGCACCAATTCCATATAATTCAAGCATTTCTAAAGCAGCTTTACTCATAGATTTAGCCGCAGCAATTCCCTGCTGTGGCGTAGCATAAATCGCCATAATTTCATCGGCTGTAAAAGTTATTCTTAAAGGCTAAAACTTGGCTGCTGCTGGTTCAACACAACAGTAATATTCATTGAGAACCGCTGCAACTGTCTCAGAAGAAGTTTTTTCGCACCAACTTGTAAAACCGCGAATATCCATAAATAAAATCGTGCGATCGCACTTTTGAAAAGCCAAACCTGCTGGATTATTCAGCGCCGCGTCTACTACATGACTTCCCATTCCCCATTCTGCCATGTTTCCCAGTAGTTAAGCTGTTTTTTGTAACAGTTTTCTTTGTTTCAAAATCTGTACCGACTGCAACCCTAAAAGCAAACCGATAAACACCATACTCCAAGTAAGAAACTGGTGCGTTGCCGTCCGCAAAAATGTCACTATCAATTCTAAATTAGGAATGAAATATTGAGACTCAATCCCAATCACAACATAAAAAGCTACCACCATCAGAGCCCGTACCACACTTTCCGGTGGAATTAGCCAATCATCAATACCCTTAGCCCAATGGAATCGCAATCCTT
>NZ_JBARVX010000326.1:0-3169 GCF_049646505.1 Microcoleus sp. | reverse complement strand
TCGAAAATTAAAGATGATTTCCCGGAAGGAAGCACTAAATTTGAAATGTACCGCAATTACCAAGTTGCTGCGAGAAATGTTCAGTCTCACAATATGTTAGCGCTGTTTCGCGGGGAAACGGAGGGGGTTTTAGATTTAGATTTAGCCTTTGATGAATCGGCGGTGATGGCTTATTTGGAATCTCAGGAAATTAGAACTAAGATAGCAGCAGTTAAGGAGTTTTATCGATCGACCTTGAAGGATGCTTTCAACCGACTGATGAAGACTTCCTTGATTACGGAAGTGCGATCGCACCACAAAGCCGGCGCGGATATCGAGTCGATCGCCACTTTTGAAACCAACCTCCGCGAGTTGCTGCTGTCTGCGCCGGCGGGAATGAAACCCACACTGGCGATCGATCCGGGATTTCGCACGGGGTGCAAGGTTTCCGCCCTCGACGAAACCGGGCAATTTTTAGAATATCAAGCAATTTTCCCGCACCAAGCGGCCGCTCAGCGACAGCAAGCTGGTAAAATTGTCAAGCATTTGATTGAAAAATATAAAATTGAATTAATCGCGATCGGCAACGGTACAGCTTCCCGCGAAACAGACGAGTTTGTGTCGGAAGTTTTGGTCGAAATGGACAGAAAACCGATTAAAGTCATGGTGAACGAATCCGGCGCATCGATTTATTCAGCAAGCGATGTGGCGATCGCCGAATTTCCCGATCTCGACATCACAGTCAGGGGCGCAGTCAGCATCGGGCGGCGCTTGCAAGACCCCCTCGCCGAACTTGTAAAAATCGACCCGAAATCAATCGGAGTCGGTCAATACCAGCACGACGTTGACCAAAAACTGCTCAAAAAGAAACTCGACGAAACAGTCGAAAGCTGCGTTAATTATGTGGGAGTTGACTTAAACACAGCATCCAAAGAACTGCTGACCTTTGTGTCAGGAATGACGGCAACAGTTGCTAAAAATATCGTCAATTACCGCAACGAAAACGGCGCGTTTAAAAATCGCCGCCAACTCCTAAAAGTTCCCAAACTCGGCCCAAAAGCTTTTGAACAAGCCGCCGGCTTTCTCCGCATTCGCGGCGGCGAAAACCCGCTGGACAATACAGCAGTTCATCCCGAAAGTTATGCTGTCGTGCAGGCGATCGCCAAAGATTTAAGTTTACCGCTGACAGGGATAACACAAATATCGGAAAAAATCAAGACTGTAAATATTAAAAAATATGTCACAGAGAAAGTCGGAGAACCGACGCTGCGAGACATTATTTCCGAACTAGAAAAACCGGGAAGAGACCCGCGCGCCGAGTTTAAATATGCCACTTTCCAAGCCGGAATTAAAGAAATCTCCGATTTGCAAGTGGGGATGGAATTAGAAGGCATCATCACGAATGTAGCTAACTTTGGAGCCTTTGTTGATGTGGGAGTGCACCAAGATGGTTTGGTTCATATTTCTCAATTAGCCGATCGCTTTGTAGACGATCCGAAACAGATTGTGAAAGTCGGACAAGTTGTGAAAGTGCGGGTTTTGGAGGTGAATGAGAAGTTAAAGCGGGTAAGTTTGACGATGAAGCTGCAAGAAAAACCGCAACCGCAAAAGAGCGATATTCGCCTTCCGACTCCGCGCCGGCGTTAAAAGTAGGGTTCGTAGTGCGGACTTCAGTCCGCTCTGATGCTGCGGACTAAAGTCCGCACTACAAACTTTATTTTTTCTTGCTAGCTTTCCAAGTGCCGCCGTAGAAGTACAAAGGATTGTTTTTACTTACCGATTCCCAACATTTAAGACACAAAAAAAACCACTGCCCCGACTCGTCATACCGGGCGCGGTAGAGAGTCGGGGCAGATTGGGAACACCGATCGCAATATTTGATTCTAATTCCTCTGGCCATTGTTTCTGGGTTTTAAACAATAGCGGATTCTTGAGGGCGGGCAAAAATCATGCGGCCTGCGCTGGTTTGCAGGGCGCTGGTGACTACCACTCTGGCTTCCGCGCCGACGTAGCTGCTTCCTGCTTCTACGACTACCATTGTGCCGTCGTCCAAGTAACCGATTCCCTGAGATGGTTCTTTGCCTTCTTTGCGGATTTTTAGTTCGATCGTATCTCCCGGCAAATAAGTGGGGCGCACTGCATGAGTCAAATCGTTGATGTTCAAAACTGGCAGTTTTTGGACGGTAGCTACTTTCGACAAGTTGTAATCGTTGGTGAGCAAAATGCCGTCGATATCTAAGGCGAAGCGGACTAATTTGGCATCTACTGTGGGAATATCTTCGTAGTCAGCCGAGTGAATTTGAATCCGTTCTGGATATGTTTCTTTGATGCGGTTGAGTACATCTAAGCCGCGGCGCCCGCGCACTCGCTTTTGATCGTTGGCTGAATCGGCTACGAGTTGCAGTTCTTGGAGCACGAATTGCGGGATGATAATTTGACCTTCGAGGAAACCTGTTTCTAGCAGGTTTTCAATCCGGCCGTCAATTATACAGCTTGTATCGACTACTTTGGCAGAGGCTGGTTTGAAAGTTCCTTCGGCTACCAACACCGTGTCTAAGCTTTTGGGGTTGATCAGGCGCAGGAAAGCACGGCCGTGGGTTTCTGTCAAGCCGACGCCTGTGAAGCCGAACATGACGCTACCCAATACTGCGACTAGGGGTTTGATAAAGCCGAATTCGCGGGGAATTGGCAGCAGGAACAGCGGAGCCAGCATTAAGTTCGCTACTAGCAGTCCGATGATTAAGCCGATCGCCCGCGTCAGCAGCATCTCCACCGGCATATCCCGGACTTTTTTTTCTACGCGCCGGTAGGTTGTTTGAGCCACTAATCCGAACACGAAGCCGATTAATGCTCCAAACGAGCCTAGTACGGAACTTAAACCTTGTATATTTGTAACTTGCTCCAGCAGGTTGTTCGGTAGCAGCTCGACTCCGTAATAGCCGATGCCTCCGCCTGCGATTATGAATGAGATTATTATGATTGCGTCTAGCATTAGTTCTAGGTTAATGAATTTGTTTACATTATATCTTTCCCGTGCTGATAGTTTTTTCCGACGTTGCGGTCGGATCTCACTATCTTTGTTCATAAATTTTAATGAACTTATATTTCGCGCCTCTACCGTGAAGGGGATGCGCGATCGAGCAAGAGCTAGATTTAGCGAGGTCTGCCGAGGGCATCTACCAGATACCAA
>NZ_JBARVX010000325.1:0-9482 GCF_049646505.1 Microcoleus sp. | reverse complement strand
TGTACAATTTTTTTTGTAACAGGGCTGACGGGTGCTGTTATTGTACCGCACCCGCCGGCGACTGTACAGTAACTCGTAATATCAATTCCGGTTGCACTCATACCGGAATTGTTGACTGTTGACTGTTGACTGTTGACTGTTGACGGGCGGGTCGAAAAACTGAATGGTTGAGTGTTAACTGTTGACTCGATTTTATGATTCCGATGCAACCGGAAACGATATAAATCGCGATCGCCTAAAATTATCTCAGATCCGGGCGCTAAAATCTCGAATCGCAAATCAAATCTGCGGTGAAAGCGAACCGCAACTGACAGTTGACAAAAAGCTAAAATAAACATCTCTCACAATTCCTGCATAACAGGCCGGAAAGTCGGTTTGTGACTATCTTTTTAGGAGAGATATAAGAGATTGCCAAGGGCGATCGCACGCAGACAGGAATGCTCAGCTATAATCGTACAAGTACAGTGCGCGATCGCGCGGCAGTTCACAAACCCGGTTTCTCGATGTCTCGGAAAAACCAGCCATCAACGTTAAAAAAAGCGGGTTTTGAATGCCTTAGTCCTCAACTAAATCCACTTCACTCTTCGAGTTAAAATCCCATGAACAAACCAGCAAAAGCTTTCAAGTTCCCGCTCAATATTTTGATAATCGGTTTAAGTGCCACTGCGATTTTCCCAGCTTCAGTAAAAGCTGCATCTAGTAGGATAGTTTCCGCCACCAACAGCCCGGAACAATCGGCAATTTTAATTGCTCAGCGACAGCAGCAGATTAAGTTTAAAAGAGGCGCTAGTTCAGCGGAAGTAAAAGGAGGAGTAGCGCGCGGCGAAGTCATGATTTATTTGATTCGCGCCAAACAAGGTCAAACCATGAATATTGAGATCCAATCAGTTGAGGGAAATGCTGTTTTTAAAGTTGTCGATCCGAATACAAACGCCGTAGCCGAAGGAGAAAAAAGCTGGTCGGGAAAATTGCCCCAGACGGGACAATATCAGGTAGTCGTCGGTACAGAACGAGGAGGCGCGAGTTACACTTTGTCAGTTGCGATATACTAACATTTTGCTGTTGCCTCGCTAGTTGTTAAATTCTGCCAGTTATAACATTACCTGGATTCCCGCAAACCCAGTTTCTTTAACACCTCCGCCAGTCTCGAAGATGACAGCGTTAGCAGCAAGGCAATCTTATCTGTGCAGCTAACTGCGATTAATTGCAGTTAGCTGCACATTTGAGCGATCGATCTGCTAGTTTTGTGACAAAATAGATTGTAGTTTAATTTTTTTAGGAGTTTGTATGGCTCGTTTCAATCAAATCCTTGTCCTAGGTGCCGTCAGCCTTCTAACTTTGGCTGGTTGCGACAGCGCTAAGGAAGCTTCCACTCCGCAAACTTCACCCGTCCCGGTTCCTGCTGCTACTGCTGTTGCAAAAACTGAGAAAGCAGTATCCCAAGGAAACTATGCAGAATTGAGTGCTGTCGTGTCCAGTACCAAAGCAGCGGTTCAAACTGGTGATTTCGTCAAAGCAAAAACCGAATTTGACAAATTTGAGAATGCCTGGAAACAAGTCGAAGACGGCATCAAAACCAAAGCTCCTAAAAGCTACGAAGCCGTTGAAGATAGCGCAGAAAAAGTAACAGACGATCTCAAAAAAGGTCAGCCTAGCAAAGACCAAGTGCTGGCTCAGTTGGACTCGCTAGAAACGACTATTAATAGCATTCCCAAAATGTAAGATAGATTATTAAATTGAGTGCTTGTTTCTAGTTTTGCAACCGCCGCAATTACTCAGAAACAAGCACTCAACACTTTCTTTTTATATAAGCTCAGTATTCCAAAAATTTCAACCACTATGAAGAAAGCTTTTCGCAAGTACCACCGCATGATAGGCATTATTGTTGCTTTGCCGCTAACCCTAACTGTGTTGACGGGAATGGCTGCAACTATTGGTCGGGAGTGGCCGCTAAATATAGGAATTTCATCGAGATTTATGTTAAAAGTTCATACTGGTGAAATTTTTAACCTGCAAGGAATTTACCCGATTTTAAACGGCTTGGGAATGCTCGGCTTGCTCGTGACAGGTTTAAGTATGTCGGGTTTGTTCGGCAGAAGAAAGCAGCAAAATTCCAACGATTAAAAGCAAAGATGCGAGAAACTGACGAAGGACTTGATGACTACTATTGAACCCGGTAATTTTAGGGTGGCAAATATGAGCTTAAAAATCACAACAAATAACCTATGTACGGTTCCGGTTCATCGTACCGTAACTGTTGAACCAAATTTCTTGATTTTGTAACAAAAAATCAAGTGATATTAAATCCTCTCTTCATCGGAATGATTCAGATATATATTCTCGGACTCTGTGTACTCTGTGTTCTCTGCGGTTAAATCATTCCGATGCAACCGGAAACGATATGAGGCATCGCGTAAAGTTGTTATGGTTGGGTTGCCAAAATAATTTTGAAGCGGGCGTATTGCTAAAAATTATGCCGCGTTACCAAACTACTGATAATATCCTGACGCTCCAACAGGCACTCGAAGGAATAATTGTTAAAAATTTAAAAAAGCTGAATGCACTGTTGCCTGAGACTCGTAGATTAATCCGCAAAGCTGACTTGGTTGCTGCGATTAAAGAGCAAATGTAGGGACAAAAACTCAAGCAAGTTTGGACTCAATTAGATGACCTGCAAAAAGCGGCCGTAGCTGAAGTTGTACAAGGATAGGACGGTAACTATTATGCCGAAAAATTTAGGGCGAAATACGGACAAGATCCCAACTGGGGAACGATCGATCGCTATGGAACTAACAGAGAACCATCGCTACTGTGCTTATTTATCTACGGCAGCGCGATCTCCTACGACTTGGGGGAAGAATTGCTGAATTTTGTTCCCAAACCCCAAGAAACTAGCTTGAGTCAGGTTGGGGACACGCTACCAAAAACTATTGAGTTCCAAGTAGAAAAATACAACTACAGTACAGGCAAAACAGAAATAGAAAAATGGGAACTTCCTGTGACTGTTTTTGAAATGGAAGTGGCAGCCACAAAGGATTTGGCAGCGGTTTTGCGTCCGATCCAGTCGGGCAAAGTTTCTGTCAGCGAGAAAACTGCTTTACCTGCTGGAAGTGTAAAAGCGATCGCCTCTATATTGCAAGGCGGTGATTTTTATAATGAGGAACAGCGTCAAATTACCCTAGCCAAGGATAGCGACTATGATGATGAAGTATTCGTTGAGATCGGTAGCATCAAGCCCTTTGCTTGGATAATGATAGCGCAAGGGAGCAAGTTCGCGGAACGATCGGGCAGAAAGCTTTGCAAGAACCACCGGCAAAGGCTTTACAAACAGCATGGAAGCGCTGGTTGCAGACAAAGACTTTTGATGAATTTCGCCGCATTGATGCGATCGAAGGACAAACTGGCAGGGGCGCAAATGGGATGACGGATGTGGCGTGGCGCAGAGATGCGATCGCCTCTGTGCTCGCAGAATGTCCTGTGGGTAAGTGGATTCTGTTTAATGAATTCAGCACTTATGTAGTAGCAACTGGTCATAAATTTGAGGTGACGGAGGAACCCTACTATCTGTATATTGGTGAATTGGGGTATGGGAGTTTATCAGATTTGGAGCGTCATATACCGCAAACCGTGCAGCAATTTCTGGCGGATGTTAAAGAACGATCGAATAGTTTGCAAGATTTAGGCACTGTAAAATTAATCGAATGTACTAGCGCCCATTTAGCGTTGCTGATTGCGAATGATTCTCGCACTAAAAAATTCTGTCAGTTGGCGGGCGATCGCACTTTAGCCGTTCCATTGGGCCAGGAAACTAAATTTCGCACCGCCCTGCGGCAAATGGGCTATGTTTTGCCGCAGTCGGATAAATAAGCTGTTGCGGCATTAGAATTGTATGCTGTGGCGGGATATCCGGCCCACCCCACAAGAGTATTTGTAGGGTGCGTCGCTGGCGATAAATCCCTAAAAAAAGATATACAATCTCGATCGCGACACACCTATAAACAAAACATTTTTGTTCTATCTGAGTCTATGGGGGCTTTTTCATGGGGAAGGGCGGGTTTATTTAACCTATCTGCTGCGTTTTGCGTTTAAGTTTGTTGGTGAACCCGCCCCTACAGGATGATTGATAATGGTGCAAAATATCAGTTATACCGAACTTTTTCTCTCTTCCTTGTTCCTTCTTCCTGATGACGTTGGACGGAAAGCTCCGGGGGGACAGCAAAACATGACTGATGACTGATGACTGATGACTAATCTGCGCGAATCGGCGTCTATCCATTTTCATCTGCGGTTAATTTTTCTCTTGCTTTTACCGCAGATGAGGGCAGATTAACGCAGATCAACGCAGATGAATTAAATCGTTGTTTGCACGGTGCAAGATATTAGTTTAAACCACTGCAAAGCTAGATTAAATAATCTCGCACTTTAGTTTATTGGAGAGGACTTTCGCTGCGATGCAGGGTTTTTTAGCCCCTGTCGGACTCTGGCATTTACCCAATTCCAAAATTTCCGAATTACAAATATCGAGTTAACTGCACTCGATAGCGTTCTTTTTTAGTAATCATAACTTCCCCAATTTCCAATCTTCCCTTGCCGATAACAGCAATTAAATCTCCCGACTTGACGTTATAACTGGCTTGAGTGATGTCTTTCCAATTAACTCGCACGTCGCCGCTGTCAATTAAATCGGCCATTTTGCTGCGGGACATGGCGAATCCGGCAGAAGCTACAGCATCTAATCTCATTGATGCTTCGACGGTTGTCATTTCTTTCTTTTTCGGTTCTCTAATTTTGAGTTCGCTCAACTCAATGCGCTGAGTTTTGACTGGCACCGATCGCACTTGCTGCAAGCTCATCTCTAAATACTCTACCATTTCAGGCATCACAATCGCCTGGGCCCCGCGCTCCCCCAACACAATCACGTCGCCTGTTTTTTCGCGGACAATTCCCGTACCCAACATCGCCCCCAAAAAGTCGCGGTGAGAAGCTGTATCGAACAGGAAATTGCCAGCGATTTCTACCGCAGCAATGTTAACCGCTTCAGAGTCGATCGGGATTTCGGATCGCGCGATCGCAATTCTTTGTCTTTCAGCTTGCGGGTAGCCGCCCCAAGCAACTAATTCCACGTCAGTTAAGCGCTTAAATACCGTCATAGTGTCCGCCAACTCCGGCGGCGACAGAAAATCAGTCAGAGTAACTTCCCAAGTTTTAATTGCTTGTTCGGCTTGGTCGAGGGCCCGCGCCACACAGTCGCGGTTTTCGATGCCTTTTAACAGTTCTTCTCTTTGTAAATTCGCCATAATTAGTATCAACCTACAAAATATCGCTTAAATCCAAAACACAACCTGGCTGTACATTTTCACCTGAGAGAGTTGTCGGCGAGTCTAAAATTTTCACATCTGAACCTTGACGGGAGATTTCAATTTTTCTATTTTTGCGATCGAGCAACCATCCCAAACGAGCTTTATTTTTTACGTACACTTTCATTTTAGCTCGCAATTTCTCTAAGGAATCGCTAGCCGATCGCAATTCCACTACAAAATCGGGACAAATCGGTGCAAATTTCTCTTTTTGTTCCGCAGTTAAAGCATCCCACCTGTCGCGCTGCACCAGGCGTAGCATCGGGAGAAATATCTGTACCGTCGGGCAGTTTAAATCCAGTTACTGTTAACTGTTAACTGTTAACTGTTAACTGTTAACTGTTAACTGTTAACTGTTAACAACCAACTAAGAGTAAGAGGGCGGGCACTCTTGGCACCGCCCCTACCAACAACCAACTGCCAACAACCAACTGCCAACTGCCAAATAACTAAGTCTCTGTATAACCTTGGATATTTTCTGGTTCAAACTGCTGCAAAATATTCGCAGCTTTCCCGGTTAAATCATCAGTACCCTTAACCGCAATCAAAAATTTACCCGCATTCAAACGGTTGCGGTAGGGCAAAGCATCGCCGCTACCAAAAGCCATGCCGCCGGCACCGCCGACAAACACGCTGCCCATCCCGCCGGCGATCGCACCGAGCACTCCACCGATGAGGTGATCGCCAATTTCCCCCGCCCAAGCAAAAGTCTTCAACTCAGTCATCAAGCTGAAAGTAACGCCGGCCACAAAGCCAAAGGGTATCAGCCAAATAGCCATAAGTTTAGCTTGTTTCTTAGCTTGCTGGTTGGGGTCGATCAAGCCAAATTCATCCGCAGTTTTGTAGCCGCGGCCCAAAATGCTGACTTGCTTCATCGGTAAGCCTTCTTTTTCGAGGGCGCAGTAGGCCGCTTCGGCTTGCATTCGATCGGGCAGTACGGCGATAAGATAATTCATTGACAATAATTCCTGATAGTTAGGTTCGGATACCCGGAATTTATTATAGCCTGAAAAGACTTGCTAGCTAAGCAATTGGGCGTTTTCCAGAAGCCTGCCGAGTCCCACCGCCGCCAAACCTAAAATATTTCCCGCAAAAACGACCGACCATGACCGAATACAGATACAATTCAAACTGCACAAAGGCAAGCTTGAGCTGAGCTGTTAGATACGGCTCTAAGTCATAAGTCTCACTTTGAGCTCGCCAACGCTCGGCCTATTTTTACTATTGCACTCAATTGCTTGCTATGCCTAAAGTTCTAGTATCCGATCCGATCGACCAAGCCGGAATTGACATCCTCTCCCAAGTCGCGCAAGTTGACGTAAACACAGGACTTTCAGCCGAAGAGCTGGTAAAAATTATTCCAGATTACGACGCTTTAATGATCCGTTCTGGCACCCAAGTTACCAAAGAGATCGTGGAAGCCGGAAATCTACTCAAAATTATCGGTAGAGCCGGAGTCGGCGTAGATAATGTGGATGTACCAGCCGCTACCCGCAAAGGAATTGTAGTCGTTAACTCCCCCGAAGGCAACACGATCGCCGCAGCCGAACACGCGATCGCCATGATGCTCTCGATGTCCCGCCACATTCCAGAAGCCAACGCCTCCGTCAAAAGCGGTAAATGGGAACGCAACCGCTTTATCGGCGTAGAAGTCTACAAAAAAACCCTCGGTATCGTCGGTTTGGGCAAAATCGGTTCCCACCTCGCCGCCGCAGCCAAAGCAATGGGCATGAAACTGCTCGCCTACGATCCTTTCATCTCCACCGAAAGAGCGGATCAGTTGGGCTGCCGCTTGGTGGAACTAGATTTGCTGATGCGCGAGTCCGACTACATCACCCTGCACATCCCCAAAACCCCGGAAACCCTGCACTTAATTAACGCTGACGTGCTGTCGAAGATGAAGCCCACGGCCCGCATCATTAATTGCGCCAGAGGTGGCATCATCGACGAAGCAGCCCTCGCAGAAGCTATAAAATCAGGCCAGATCGCCGGCGCAGCGATCGATGTTTACGAACACGAACCGCTAGAAGCCGATTCGCCTCTGCGGAGTGTCGGCCAAAAAATCGTGCTGACACCTCACTTGGGCGCTTCGACGGCGGAAGCTCAGGTGAATGTGGCGATCGATGTTGCCGAACAAATTCGCGATGTGCTGTTGGGGCTGCCGGCGCGATCGGCTGTTAACATCCCAGGAATTTACCCAGACTCGATCGAAAAACTCAAACCCTACCTGCAACTAGCCGAAACCCTAGGCAACCTCGTCAGCCAGCTAGCCGGAGGCCGAGTCGATTACCTCAACGTCCAACTGCAAGGCGAACTTGCCAACAACCAAAGCCAGCCCGTAGTTGTCGCCGCCCTCAAAGGCCTGCTCTCCCAAGCCCTGCGAGAGCGCGTTAACTACGTCAACGCCAGCATTGAAGCCAAAGAACGCGGAATCCGGGTAGTCGAAACCAGAGACGCCTCAATTCGCGACTACACTGGCTCCCTGCACCTCTCGGCCAAGGGAACCCTCGGCGAACACACAGTCACGGGTGCAGTGCTCGGCGAAAGCGAAATTCGGATTACCAGCGTTGACGATTTCCCAGTCAACGTTTCCCCGACTCACCATATGCTGTTTACCCTGCACCGCGATATGCCGGGGATTATTGGTAAAATTGGTTCCCAATTGGGCAGTTTTAATGTCAATATTGCCAGTATGCAAGTGGGCCGCAAAATCGTGCGAGGCGATGCGGTGATGGTTTTGAGCCTGGATGACCCTCTACCAGAGGGCATATTGGCCGAGATCCTAAAAGTTCCGGGAATTCGGGATGCTTACACCGTAAATCTTTAAAGGATTTTAGATTTTAGATTTTAGATTGGCAGAATCTAAAATCTAAAATCGTTACGCGGTAAATGTTTAAAGGATTTTGGAGTTTAGATTTTGGATGCAAGGACTGATAATTGGTAATGGGTAATTAGTCATTGGTAATTGACCTGAAAGCGGGAATTTTTCTATTAGTCAATCCAGATTCTTCACTTTCGAGTTCCCAGTCTCCATTTCCTGACGGGCCAATCTAAAATCTAAAATCTAAAATCTAAAATTGTTATGGCACATAGCTGGTGGGAAATTAGAATTCTTTGCGATCCGGAGCTGGAAGATATCATCTTTTGGCGTCTGGAACAATTTAACTGTCGGGGAACAGCCACTCAGATCAAAAGCAATTCCTGCCTGATGTCGGCTTATTTGCCCGAAGAACAGGCTCAATTGCTGGATTTGGCCGCTCTGTCTCTGTGGCTGCGACAAGATGCTTTGTGTGCAGGTTTGCCCCTACCTGCGATGCAGTGGGATTTGATTGAGGAGGAGGATTGGGGCAGCACTTGGAAGCAGCACTGGCAGCCTCAAGAAGTGGGCGATCGCTTTTTAATTAATCCCGCCTGGCTGCCGGCGCCGACTGATACCGATCGGGTAATCTTGCGTTTAGATCCCGGTGTCGCTTTCGGTACGGGTGCTCACGCTACGACTCAACTTTGTCTGGAATCTCTGGAAATGCGTCTCGGTTTTGATGACAAAGAGTGCATAGTTGCGGATATTGGCTGCGGATCGGGTATTTTGTCGATCGGCGCGGTGTTGTTGGGCGCTACAAAGGTTTATGCTTTGGATACCGATCCTTTGGCGGTGCGATCGACCATTAGCAACCGACAGCTCAACCGCGTTAACCCGCAGCAGTTAATCGCAGAACTCGGAACGGTCGATCGCTTGAAAGAAATGATCGATGAGCCGATCGACGGTTTGATGTGCAACATTTTAGCAGAAGTAATCATAGATTTAATCCCGCAGTTCACCGCGATTAGCAAACCGAGTACATGGGCCGTGCTCAGCGGCATTTTGCTCGACCAAGCTAAGCCAATTGCCGATACTCTCGAACAGCACGGCTGGATTGTGGCTACTTTGTGGAAGCGCCAAGATTGGTGTTGTTTTAACATTCGGCGCAGTTAGTGTTCTGAGATTTTCGATATATATATTAGTAGTAGGGTGCGTCAGATTCGATGATTTTGGATGCGTATAGAATCGCTAACAACTGACGCACCCTACAATTATTTCGGAATTAATATCACCCGAAATCAGGATAGGGCAGTGCCGTTTACCTA
>NZ_JBARVX010000324.1:0-4395 GCF_049646505.1 Microcoleus sp. | reverse complement strand
GTCCTATATAACCTTGATTTTTAGCGAAAGTTTCAATCCCCTTGCGGGGAAAAGTGAATTGCGACTTTTGGGTCGCAGGATTGAAATTTCTGTCGCACAATTGGTGTTTTAATCCCCTTGCGGGGAAAAGAGAATTGCGACTTGAGGCTAAAAAAGTAATAAATGAGAATCCCATAAGTTTCAATCCCCTTGCGGGGTTTCAATCCCCTTGCGGGGAAAAGTGAATTGCGGCAAAATAGCAGCCGTATTTATTAAACCCAAAGAAGAAGTTTCAATCCCCTTGCGGGGAAAAGTGAATTGCGGCCTGCCGTACAGGTATGTGTATAGCTCTTCTTGGGATGGTGTATTAAGTTTCAATCCCCTTGCGGGGAAAAGTGAATTGCGGCTTCTCCTTACCAGCGCGTAGGAAGCGGTGTGCCTTGATGTTTCAATCCCCTTGCGGGGAAAAGTGAATTGCGGCATGGGTAGGTATAGTAATGTATCCCCACCATATACAAAGCGTTTCAATCCCCTTGCGGGGAAAAGTGAATTGCGGCCGCCAGCCTCTAACACTACACCATCCGCTGCTGCTAGAGTTTCAATCCCCTTGCGGGGAAAAGTGAATTGCGGCACCGTACCGGCATTTACCATTAACCTGTGGACTACAGAAGTAGTGTTTCAATCCCCTTGCGGGGAAAAGTGAATTGCGGCTCTATTCTCTCGAATCCTTGATTGCGAATTGTATTGTTTCAATCCCCTTGCGGGGAAAAGTGAATTGCGGTTCGCACAATCAAACTAGCAGGAATACACGTTAGAAAGGAAGTTTCAATCCCCTTGCGGGGAAAAGTGAATTGCGGCACAATCGTTGATTTGCGCGAAATAGCAATAATGCTGTTTCAATCCCCTTGCGGGGAAAAGTGAATTGCGGCTCGCAGAAGTATGTCATTCAACGGACAACCGTTTCCTATATTTAGAAAGTTTCAATCCCCTTGCGGGGAAAAGTGAATTGCGGCTTCGTTTCGCTAGACTGAGCGATCGCAAGAAAGAAGTGTTAGTTTCAATCCCCTTGCGGGGAAAAGTGAATTGCGGCTCGCGCAAATCTCGTTTTGTACGTCCAATGAGAACAAGTTTCAATCCCCTTGCGGGGAAAAGTGAATTGCGGCCCTGACATCGAGAAACTTATACATCTATTATGCTAGGTTTCAATCCCCTTGCGGGGAAAAGTGAATTGCGGCAAGGGTGTACTGGGGTATGATGCTAAGTCTACCATTGTTTCAATCCCCTTGCGGGGAAAAGTGAATTGCGGCTTGACAAAGGTAAGAATAATAACTATCAAAATTATCATTAGTTTCAATCCCCTTGCGGGGAAAAGTGAATTGCGGCATTAAAACAACAGCCGGTAATTGGCATTTGTGGAACAATCTGGTTTCAATCCCCTTGCGGGGAAAAGTGAATTGCGGCGCTAAGCTCTTAGAGTTTCAATCCCCTTGCGGGGAAAAGTGAATTGCGGCAAGAAGACTGTAAAGCTTGTGAGTTTGGTACAGCTTGTTTCAATCCCCTTGCGGGGAAAAGTGAATTGCGGCTTACCATCGGGGCTCTCACCAATACAGAACTGTGTCCTACCAATGTTTCAATCCCCTTGCGGGGAAAAGTGAATTGCGGCTTTCCGAAAGACAGGTATCACTTAAAGGCTGGATTTTATCTAAGTTTCAATCCCCTTGCGGGGAAAAGTGAATTGCGGCTGTAGTTAAATCTACAAAATTCTGAGTAGTGCTTCCTGTTCCCCCTCTATTGTTTCAATCCCCTTGCGGGGAAAAGTGAATTGCGGCTTTAAAAGCCCACGAGATAGCTTATAAGGAGTGTTTCAATCCCCTTGCGGGGAAAAGTGAATTGCGGCACGCCCTAATGCGCCAGCTACAGTATGTGAAGTCTGGTTTCAATCCCCTTGCGGGGAAAAGTGAATTGCGGCCCCCCGGCTGTGGAAGCCGTGCCCAGTAAAGGCTCCAGAAGCCGTTTGCGACCGCCTCTGATGCTGAGTTCACTTAGAGCCGAAAACGAGCCACCAAAAAGGGCTGAAACCCTTACTGGACAAGAGAACGACCGCCTATACGAGAGAATCGGTGTTTCAGCCATTTAGCGAGGCGGTCGCATAGCTAAATAATTGAACCGCTAAAACACTACTTAAATGTATTTAATTTTCTAGGTACTGGCGCTGTTGATTTGGGTAGTAATTAACACGACAAGTTTACATTGGCTTGTGTGGATTTACAACCAGAATCTAGCAATGGAGACATACTAACGTAGATTTCCCTGGCTGTCAAGTGTCAAAAAAAACACTTTAAACAATGACCGAAGTCTGCGGTTGAGTCACCGACGGGCCAGGACCCCAAGTTTCTACCTGCCCGATCGCCCGCGTTGACAAAGCATAAAAACGGATGTTATCTTCATCTAAATTAACCCGTCCCCGCAGGCGAGTGCGGAACTCCTCAAACTGACGCTGAGATAGGGCACACTCAAAAACCGAATATTGCACCCAAGTGCCGTAACCAGAAAGCAAGTTAAAAACTTTCTGGCGGCGCTTGTCGCAAGGAATATCATAGACAACAACGTACAAGTACATGATTAATTTCCGCTTGGCAAAAAGTTAATTCTGACCACTCCGCGAGACTAAAGAAACCGGGTTTTTTCGGTAATTTGAAGGCGACAGCGCAGTATTTTCGTGAAAAACCCGGTTTCTGGTCACTCCGCGAGACTAAAGAAACCGGGTTTTTTCGGTAATTTGAGGGCGAAAACGCAGTATTTTCGTGAAAAACCCGGTTTCGGGGCCCCCTCGTGTCTAGGAGTATAAGTTTTGAAATCTAACGAATTCGATAAGGCTTGTACAAAAGTTGAGGGTTGTAAACAAACTGCTTGTAAGCCTTAACTTGCTGCACAAACAAATCCCAACGCGGCTGTTTTTCGCCAGAATCAGTTTGAATTTCTTCTTCCATGCGCTGCAAAAAAGCACGGAGAAATTTTGCTCGCCCGGAATCGTTCAAGAAACAGCCACTATCACGGTAAACAAAGTCGAGGCTGGCATCCATGACTTTTGAATTAATCAGCCACAGCACCAAAGAATCAATAATCGGAGCCCGAAACTCTTCGATCAAATCAGAAGCTAAAGCTGCATGGCGTTCGGAAGTTTGATGCAAACAAGCTTGATAAGGATCGAGTCCTTGGAGTTCTATCAAACAAAGTAAATGATTCCACAGGATTTGATATCCAAAGCTCAGCATGGCATTAACCGGATTCCCTGGCGGACGGCGGGAACGGAAAACAAATACAAATTCTGGAACCGACAAACATTCGCCAAATGCTGAAAAATAACTAGCGGCCCCGGCTCCTTCCAATCCCATTAATCGCTCGATGGTTTCAGAACGAGAGGCTTTTTCGCTGAGATGTTCTAAGCTTTTAATCGCGAGAGCAACTGTTTCTGAATCTAGGCGTTTTCGCTGGATGCGCTGCAAAATCAGGCGGCTATTTTTCAATTTGGCAATGACAATTTGTTTGGCTACCAATAAACGATGTTCCGCTTCGAGTACCTGTTGATAGCGAGCAAGTTGTCGGTAGCCGCGTTCTATTGGCAAGATGCGTCCGTAACAGTAACCCATGCGCGAAAGATATGCTATGGGGATGTTCCGCCACAAACAAGTGCGAATTGCTTGGGTAGAAATTTGGGATTTACCAAAAACAAGAATTTGTTCTAAAAGCGGTATTTGTATTTTGGCAAGGACGACATCGCCTTTTTTGACAATGATGTTTTCTTGTTGGAGTGCCAGATAGCAATCTGGTTGAGAAACGTAGAGGGTTTTCATGGTAATTCCTCAAGAATAGCAATAGATATTACCCACAGTCAGGACACCGCACCGTATCCGAGGCGTGTCAACTTAAGCTGTCATTCCGCGAGTCTTCTCGCGCACCCGCGAGTCCGCCAGGGGTTTAAACCCCTGTCTAATAGCTAAAGTCCTCGCTATGAGGACTAATACCAAATCCGGGTTTGGGGCTCCTTTATTCTTGAATCGGCGCAGGCCGATTTTGTTTGTGTAGACGCGATTTCAATCGCCGGGTCGCTATGAGGACTAATACCAAATCCGGATTTGGCGCTCCTTTACTCTTCAATCGGCGCAGGCCGATTTTGTTTGTGTAGACGCGATTTCAATCGCCTGGTCGCTATGAGGACTAATACCAAATCCGGGTTTGGGGCTCCTTTATTCAATCGGCGCAGGCCGATTTTGTTTGTGTAGACGCGATTTCAAGAGACTGTTGGCGAATCTGTGAGGGGTTTGACCCCTCAGACATCGCCGTCCTGAATAGGCAGAATGATTGTGTAATGAGGCACCATACTAAATAATTTATTATGACTCTTCACCCACGCTC
>NZ_JBARVX010000323.1:0-13664 GCF_049646505.1 Microcoleus sp. | reverse complement strand
AAAACTTTGTAAAAATAATGAGCAATCTCAATTTAGATTTAGTCGAAAATCCGGTAATTAAAGCATTGATTCGAGAGCAAGCTAAGCTTCCCGAAGATTTTAAACTGAATATCTGCGAAGATGATGAAATGTATTTGTTTAGCTTGAGCAATGCCAAGGAAGATGCAGGGAATGAAGACGATCGCGATCGAGCTTTGGTGCGCTATTATGCGATCGGGCGGCGCATCCGCGATGCCGTCAAACAAGTTGTGGATTGGCATTTTGGCGGCTTTGAAAATGTACCGTCTTTTCTAGATTTTGCCTGCGGTTACGGTAGATTTACCCGGTTTTTGATTCAGGAAATGCCGCCGGAGCAAATTTGGGTTTCTGATATTTATGCTAACGCTGTCAAGTTTCAAACTGAATACTTGGGCGTTAACGGTATTGTCTCGACGGGAAAACCGGAAGAATATTTAATTGACCGAAAATTTGACTGCATTCTGGCTAATTCTTTTTTCAGCCATATCCCGGAAAGAACTTTTACGAGTTGGCTCCAAAATTTGTATAATTTGTTGACTCCTAACGGGATTTTGATGTTTAGCGTTCACGGCGATTGTTTGCTTCCTGCTCACATAGAAATGCCTGCTAACGGTATTTTGTTTAGTGCCGAAAGCGAAAGTCAGTCTTTGGATAAGGAGGAATACGGCACAACTTATGTAACTGAAAAGTTTGTCAGAGAAATTGTCGGTAAAGTTAGCGGCGGGAAAGCTTTTGTTCACCGGATCAAAAAAGGTATATGCAGGTTTCAGGATTTGTATGTTGTTACAAATAAGTTAACTAGAGATTTTTCGGAATTAACATTTTCTCACCACCCTGGAGGATATGTTGATGTTGCTGCTTTTACCAACAAGCAGAATTTGTATCTGGAAGGTTGGGCTGCTGATGTGAATCCGGGCGGGCGAATTGAGCAGGTGCAAGTGCTGGTAAACGGTGAGGTGGTGCAGAGGTGCGAGCCTTTTTACGATCGCCGGGATGTGGCTGAATATTTTCAAAAAGATGCAATTTTGCAGTCGGGCTGGAACTGTTATTTACCGAAAAATACTGTGACACCGGAGGATGTGTTGACAGTTAAAGCAATCAATAACTGCGGTTGGGAATGGATTCTGGAAATTTGCAGCGTGAAATCGCTGGTGGGCCAACGGCAATCGCAGTCTTTGTTGGGTTCTACTCACGAAAAACTCAAGTTGGTTGAAACTCAGTTAGAGGCGGCTAAAATAGCATGGGAGATCAGTCAAAGTAAGTTAATGATTACGGAACCAAAGTTAGAAGAAACTCAAACGAAGTTGCAAGAAACTCAAACTCAATTAGTTTCAGCTCACACGCAATTGGAACAAACTCAAACTCAGTTAGTATCCGTGCAAATGCAGTTAGAGCAAACTGAAAATCAGCTAATTCATCTCAAGCAAGAATTAGACCGATCGCAGAATCGAGTTTTGGCAATGGAAAGCAGCAAGTTCTGGAAGCTGAGAAGCGGCTGGTTTCAAGTCAGGCAGTTGCTGGGCTTAGCGGGAGAATAAGACCGGAAAATTTGAAATTTCCGATTGGGAATACCGTGATGGAACAAGGGTTGAAATGTTGTCTAAAGTTGCATTTTTTGGAAACAAGAGTGTAATATCGTTTCCGGTAGCATCGGAATGATTTAACCGCAGAGAACACAGAGTACACAGAGGGAGAGAATATATATCTGAATCATTCCGATGCTACCGGATTTGATATAACGAGTAAAGTTGGTGTGGGAATTAGGGCGAGGGATAGAAATTGTGAGTACAAATGACAGCAAACCGTCGGTTTTTATTGTTACTGGAATGCACCGTTCCGGTACGTCTTTAACGGCTTCTTTGTTTCAGAAAGTCGGGGTTGATATTGGTAAAAAGTTGGTTGGCCCGGCGGTGGGAAATGTGAAAGGTCATTTCGAGAATGTTGATTTTGTGGAGTTTCACAAGAGTGTTTTACGATCGCACGGCATAGATGAACTCGGCTGTACGTTGGAAAAAACGATTCCGGTAGCAGCGGAATACGTAGAAATGGCCAAACGGGCGATCCTCCAAAATCAACTTCCTGACAAGCATTGGGGCTGGAAAGACCCGCGAACCGCCCTATTTTGGGATTTTTGGTTAAAATTGCTCCCGGAAGCTAATTTTATCTGCGTTTATCGATCGCCCTGGGAAGTAGTCGATTCGCTGTACCGCCGGGGAACCGATGTCAGCTTGCTGCAGCATCCCGAAATGGCAGTAAAAATGTGGCTGCACTACAACCAACAAGTCTTAGAATTGTCTGAAAGTTTTCCCGATCGCTGTCTGCTGGCCAACGTTTACCCGATCGGCAACACTCCCGAATTTTTTATCGATCGAGTCAACGAAAAATTTAAGGTTAACTTAAGTGCGATCGCAGCCGACAACTTTGAAGAATCTTTATTAGTCAACGATATTGTTAAAAGTCACAGACCCAGTTTAATAGAACAATATTTTCCCGAAACATTAGAACTATATCAAGTTTTAGAAACCAAAGCCGGCAATCTCAGCAGCAAATCGAATTTGGCGAATGACCAAGAGATTCATTTCCCCGCATCTCCTGTCGGGCCTTTTGAAGATTGGCTAAAAATCCGCTTGCTGGAAAAACAACAAAAAACCAGCAATTTAGAAGTCAAACAGTGGCAAGAACAATTTCATCAAGCTCAGACGAAAGTGTTGGGATTGGAGACAGAATTAGGGAAAACTCAAGTAAAGCTTGCAGGTAAAGAATTAAATTTTAAAGAAGCTTTAGCAAAACTGCTAGAATTAGAAACAGAATTAGGAGAAACTCAGGCACAGCTTGCAGGTCAAGAATCGCAATTTCAAACAGCTTTAGCAAAAGTGTTGGAACTAGAAGCAGAATTAGGAAAAACTCAGGTACAGCTTGCAGGCAAAGAAGCAAAATTTAAAGAATCTTTAACAAAACTGCTAGAATTAGAAACAGAATTAGGAGAAACTCAGGTACAGCTTGCAGGCAAAGAATCGCAGTTTCAAACAGCTTTAGCAAAAGTCTTGGAACTAGAAGCAGAATTAGGGGAAACTCAGGTAAAGTTTGAAGAAAAAGAATTCAAGTTGGATCAAAAGTTAGCTGAGTTAGTGTGGTTGGAAACAGTACAAAGTAAAACCAAAGAAAAACTAACAGAAACTTTGGAATATTTGGAACTGTCGCGCAGAGAGAATGAAATAGTCCAGGCAAAACTTGCTGCGATCGAGTCTTCTGACTGGTGGCAACTAAGAGAAAAATTGTGGAACATTCAGCGCCGAATCCGCGACTTGTTCCCAAAATTTGTTTTTTCGTTAGACCAACCCACTACTTGGCAAGTTAGCGAGTCAAACCTGAGAATTGTGGGTTGGGTATTTAACACAAAAATAAACATTAAAGCAGTCCGCGCCCGAATAGAAGACAAGAGTTTTGCCGCTGTTTGTGGCATAGAAAGAAGCGAGATAGCCGCCGCATATTCTAATATCCAGGCTGCAAAAAAATCTGGTTTTACAATTGAATTGTCAGCGCCTGCGGGACGGCACGAGGTGCTGCTGGAGGCGCAAGACGAGCGAGGGAAATGGCATTGTTTTGCTGCTTATCCGCTGTTAGTTTCAACTATTCAAGCGTCGTTAGATGTACCGGTGGTGTGGGAACAGCGTCAGGGTCAAGTTTTGTTTGCGGGTTGGTGTTGCCACCACGATAGCAAAATTGCTAAATTAAGTCTTTTGTGCGGCGATACTTCTGTAGAATGCGCCTACGGTTTGCGCCGAAAAGATGTCGGCGAAGTGTTTCCTGACTGGGTTAACAGTTCGGAAAGCGGCTTTGAGGCGCTTGTCAATTTGCCTCCTGGTGAATGGCACGTTTCTCTGCAAGCCGAGTTAGAAAACGGGGAGATTTTGTATTTTCAAGCACCGAAAATATTGACGGTGCGGCGCAACCACATTTGGCAGCGAAGTGCTGATAAATATGAGGAGTTTTCGAGTTTTGTAGAGGCAATCCGGCAGCGGGCGAGGGAGAGAAAACAGCGTCTCGGCAGAATTGTGCCGATGCCTTGGGAAATTGTGAAGGTGATGCGTCAGTTTGGGAAGATTTACAAGCAGCAAAAACAGTTGACTGCGCCGGGAGATTTGCTGCCGCCTGCGGGTTTTGTGCTTGCTTCACCGATTGATAGGTATGATGCTTGGCTGCGGGTGAATCAGTGGAATGTGCGATCGCGCGATTACTTGATTTCTCGGTTAAAATCCTGTGGGGAACCTCTGCCAAAAATTTCGGTGGTGATGCCAGTGTACAATCCGCAGATAGATTTTCTCGAAAGTGCGATCGACAGCGCAATCAATCAAGTCTATCAAAACTGGGAACTCTGCATCGCCGACGATCGCAGTACCGACGCTACGGTTGCTGAAACTTTGAAAAATTGGGCCGCAAAGGACGATCGTATCCACATCACATTTCGCACAGAAAACGGCAACATCAGCGCAGCAACTAACAGCGCCGCCGCCCTCGCCACAGGCGACATCATCCTGTTTTTAGACAACGACGACGAACTAACTCCCGACGCATTAGGCGAAGTCGCCTTATATTTTGCCGCGCATCCAACCACCGATTTTCTCTACTCAGACGACGACAAAATCGACACCAAAGGTCGCCGATTTTCCCCGCAATTCAAACCGGAATGGTCGCCGGAATTGCTGCTTTCCTATATGTATTTAGGTCATTTGTGCGCCGTCAAAAAAGAAATTTTTGAACAAATAGGCGGCTTGCGGCTCGGTTTTGAAGGCTCGCAAGATTACGATTTTGCCTTAAGAGCAACCGAAATTTCTCGCCACGTCGCCCACCTGCCCCTAGTGCTGTATCACTGGCGAACCGCACCCGGTTCTACAGCAGTATCAGGAGCAGCGAAACCATCCAGTTTTTCCGCAGGTCAACAAGCCATTCAAGACGCACTAAACCGCCGAAAAATTAAGGGAACTGTCGCTCAGCACGCCTGGGCGATAAAAGAAAATTTGGGCATATTTGCCCAGGATTTCCCTGATGATGGCCCGTCAGTAACTTTGATTATTCCTACTAAAAATCAAGTTAAACTGCTGAAAGCCTGTATCGATTCTCTCGAAATTACAACATACAAAAATTATCAAATCGCTGTTATTGACAACGAAAGCGACGATCCAAAAACCCTGGAATATTTAAATCAGTTAACTTGTCAAGTTTTGCGAATCAAAAATCCTGGAGGAAAGTTTAGTTTTGCGGCAATTAACAACCGCGCTGTCGAACAAGTTGACAGCGAATACGTGTTGTTTTTGAACAACGATACTGAAGTAATTAACCCGCGATGGCTGAGCCAAATGGTGGGATACGCTCAAATTCCCGATGTTGGTGCAGTTGGCGCGAGGCTGTTATATCCAGACGGCAGAATTCAGCACGCTGGAATAATTCACGGGCTGCATCACGGTTTGGCAGGTCACGCTTTTAAGCTGATGAACAGCGACAATCGAGGCTATCTTTCTCAAGCGATGGTAACGCGAAATTACTCGGCGGTAACAGCCGCTTGCACGATTACTCCGCGTCAATTGTTTTTAGAATTGGGCGGTTTTGATGAGGAGAATTTTGCTGTTGCTTACAACGATGCAGATTACGGATACCGATTGTTAGAACTCGGTTATCGGTGCGTTTACTGTCCCGATGCGGAGTTGTTGCACAAGGAGGGAACTTCTAGGGGTTTTACTGACAATCCTCAAGAAGTTGCAGCTTTTAGGCGCAAGTATGCGGGGAAAAATGATGGTTTTTACAGTCCTCATTTGTCTTTGGAAGATGAGTATTTTCATATTCAACCCCGACGGGTTTTTATGAAGGAAGAAGGAAAGAAGAAGGAAGAAGGAAGAGGGAAGAAGGAAGAAGGAAGAGGGAAGAAGGAAGAGGGTTATACACTGGAAGTTTCCGATGCTGCTTTGTTGGTAGGAGAAGCAGAGAATCTGATTCATCCTATCAAAGTTTTGATGTGCAGCAATTCGCTGGATTTTACGGGCGCGCCGCTGCATCAGTACGAAATTGCGGTGAAATTGGCGGCTGAGGGTGCGATTTTGCCGATCGTACTTTGCACCACAGACGGCCCCCTGCGTCAAGCTTACGAACAGCAGGGAATTGAAGTCATTGTGCGCGACAATCCCCTCGAACACATCTATCAGCGCGATGCTTACGATGAAGCTATCCGCAGTTTTAGTAAGGAAATTGAAAGTTTAAAAGTAGATGCGGTTTATGCCAATACTTTAGAAAACTTCTTTGTAGTTGATGCGGCCCAGGAAATCGGAATTCCGGCGGTGTGGAACGTGCACGAAAGCGAACCTTGGCAAACTTATTTTAACAGGTTTGGTTCGGAGATTGCGGCGAGAGCTTTGGAATGTTTCCGCTTTCCTTACAAGGTGATTTTTGTGGCGGATGCGACGCGGGACAGATATTTACCTCTCAACAGCCACTACAATTTTACAGTGATTCACAACGGTTTAGATTTGAGCAAACTGGAAAATTTGGATAATTCAGAATTTGCTAGAAAAAGTTTAGGTGTTGCAGCCGAAGATGTGGTAATTTTGCTGCTGGGGACAGTGTGCGAACGCAAAGGCCAGCAGGATTTAGTTAAGGCACTTTCGCTTTTGCCTGAAAAATGGCACAATAAAATTAGGTGTTTCATTGTGGGCGATCGGCCGAGTATTTACAGCAGTAAATTAGCTGATATGGTAGCTCAATTGCCGTCAGAGTTGCGGCAAAGGGTGACAGTAGTTCCAGAAACTGGGGAAGCGGGAAAATATTACAAAGCGGCGGATATTTTTGTTTGCACTTCTAGGATAGAAAGTTTTCCGAGAGTGATTTTGGAGGCGATGGCCTGCGATTTACCAATTATTACATCGCCGGTTTTTGGGATTAAGGAACAAGTAAGACCGGGAATTAACGGTTTGTTTTATACGCCGGATCGCCCGGACGAATTAGTTGCAGCTTTGATGAGTTTATTGGAGGATAAATCATTGCGCCAGCAGTTAGCTGGAAATGCTAAATATGTCTTGGATTCACTCAATTCTTTTGAGGAGATGACTCAAGCTTATGCAGAGATTTTTTGCGAAGCATATTTCAGCATTCATTAATCATTAGTCATTAGTCATTAGTCATTAGTCATTAGTCATTAGTCATTAGTCATTAGTCGGTAGGGGCGGTGCCCCCGTGCCCGCCCTCTTAGCAGTCATTAGTCATTAGTCATTAGTCATTAGTCATTAGTCATTAGTCATTAGTCATTAGTCATTAGTCATTAGTCATTAGATACAGTATGTGCGCGGCCCTCGAACAATCTGCGAATCAAATTTAAAATCTCATACCGACGCACCATACTAGATACCGTCTCAGCAGAAAACCCGAAAGAGGAACATATTTAAAATTAAACCATCAATACTCTAAAATGAATAAAAATGAACTCTGAAAAAATGACCGATCGCCCAAGAGTAGATTATGAAACCGCATGGGACAGTTACGCCCAACAGTGGCAAAAAACTAATGCCGAACTTGCCCATATTGGCGACGAATGGATTGGTAAAGCCGCTGGTGCCGCCAACTCCTTAACCGAATACGAAGCGCTGATCGAACAGCAATTTATTGCACCGTACATCAAAAAAGAACATCGGGTTTTAGAAATTGGTATCGGCGGCGGAAAAACTGGTTCGCTGCTGCTGAAATATTGCGATCGCCTAATTTGCGCCGACATTTCCAGTCAAATGCTGCAAGCCGCCCGATCGCGCTTGGGAGACGATCGCGTTTCCTATGTCAAACTCGACGGTTTAACATTAGACGGCATCACCCCCGGTGCAGCCGATGTCTGCTTTTGCTACGATACAATGGTACACGTAGAACCCGTAGACATATTCAACTACCTAACACGCATTCCCAAACTGCTGCGGGGCGATCGCCTTTGCGTATTTCACCACGGCAATATTCTCACCGAATTGGGCTGGGAAAAATTCGCCAGCGAGTGGGATAAAAACTTACTCGGACGCAGAGATGGCACTGCATTCTCAATTATGACCGATACAATTATGGAAAAATTTCTCAACCATTTAAACTATGAAATCATCCTGAAAAACACATCTTCAGTACCGCGAGATTGCGTCTGGATATGCAAAGCACCAGTCAGTAGTTAGGAGTCAATAGTCATTAGTCATTAGTCATTAGTTAGGAGTCAGTTGGTAGGGGCGGTGCCCCCGTGCGGGCCCTCTTGGTAGTCATCAGTTAGGAGTCATCAGTCATTAGTTAGTTGTTATTGGTAAGAGTTAACGAATCACCAACAGTCAACAGACAACATTCAACAGTCAACAGTCAACAGACAACAGTCAACAGTCAACAGTTAACAGTCAACAGCCAACAGTCAACAGCCAACAGCCAACAGTCAACAGCCAACAGTCAACATTCAATGAAAGCATTATTTCTTCACCCAAACTTCCCCGCCCAGTACCGCCACATAATCACGGCTTTAGGCGAAAACCCCAAGAATCAGATTGTTTTCGGCACTAAAAACGAGCGTCCCGAATGGAACATTCCCGGCGTTCGCAAAGCAGCATTTACCCCCAGCCGCGAACCCAACCCGCAGACTCACCAATACGTCCGCCCTTTAGAAAGTGCTGTCATCTACGGACAAGCCGTATTTAGAATGGCAGAACAACTCAAAGCAGACGGTTTTGTACCCGATATTATCTGCGGACATTCCGGTTGGGGGCCGACACTGTTTGTCAAAGAAGCTTTCCCAAATACGCCGCTTTTGTGTTATTTCGAGTGGTTTTATCACTCGATCGGTTCCGACGCAGATTTCGATCCGGCTGAACCTTTAACAGTTGACGACATGGCGAGAATTAGAATCAAAAATGCGCCAATTTTGATCGATTTATACTCTTGCGATTGGGGTTTGTCGCCGACATACTGGCAGCGATCGCAATTTCCCCCAGAATTGCAGCAAAAATTGTCCGTACTCCACGACGGCGTAGATACCGATTACTTCAAACCAGATCCGGGCGCTAAACTAATTTTGCCCAACTTAGACTTGTCCGGCGTGGATGAAATTGTCACCTATGTATCGCGGGGAATGGAACCTTATCGGGGCTTTCCAGAGTTCATTGAGTCGATCGCCTATTTGCAAGAACGCCGCCCCAACTGTCACGTTGTAATTGTTGGTTCAGACAGAGTTTGTTACGGCCGTTCTTTACCAAACGGCGAGTCTTACAAAGACCATATGCTCAAAAAAGTGCCGTTAGATATGTCGCGAGTTCACTTTGTCGGGCCGCTACCCTACGGACTGTATTTAAAAGTAATTCAAGCATCCGACGTACACGTTTATTTAACCAGACCTTTCGTGCTATCTTGGTCGATGATTGAATCTTTATCGACAGGATGTTTAGTAATCGGTTCCGACACCGGACCTGTTAGAGAAGTTATCCGCGACGGAGAAAACGGTTTGCTTGTCGATTACTTCTCGCCGAAACAAGTAGCCGATCGCATTGACGAAGTTTTAGACCATCCTACCCGCATGGCAGAAATTCGCGTCAGGGCCCGTCAAACCGCTCTAGAACGCTACAGTTTAGCTAAAATGCTGCCGCAGCAATTACAATTGATCGAACAGATAGCAAATCGATCGATGCCGCCGACAGTTGGTATGCAGCCAGAACGGGAATTAGCCGCATCTTTTGGAGTGAGAATTTAGCTATAGGAAAATACGGTTCTGTTAAGCCTGATCCCCCCTAACCCCCCTTAAAAAAGGGGAGTAGGGGGTGGGACAAGAAAGCTCTCAAAGTCAACCCCTACTCCCCTTCTTAAGGGGGATTTAGGGGGATCTCCGGGGCAGCACTGTGCAATACCAAATCCGCGTTAAAAACCTGCGATATTCGGCGGTTGAAACCAGGTCTACACATACAAAGTCCGCAGCAGAGGGGGACTGAAGACTAAACGGGTATTAAAGTGCTCTGCGAGCATCTTATACCATGTTTCTAAAGATATGCTATTGATGAATTCTTAGCCCCCCCCTTAATAAGGGGGGGTTGGGGGGGTAATATCTAGCGCTACTTTATGAAATTGGTATTACATAATCTTAGGCACTTTGAAAAACTCCCCATCGCGATCGGGAGCTCCCTCCAAAATACTTTCTCCATCAGCAAAAGGTTGCAAATCGTCCGATCGCATTACATTGCTAACATCGATCGCCCGAGTAGTCGGTTTTACCTTTGTCGTATCCAGTTCACTCAACTGCTCAAAATAATCCAAAATACCGTTTAATTGCTCGGTAAACTGCTCTTCTTCTGCCGGCGTTAATTCCAATCTCGCTAAATTCGCTACTTTCCGAACTTCTTCTCTGTCAATCATAATAATTGGGAATTGGGAATTGGGAATTGGGAATTGGGAATTGGGCATTGGGAATTGGGCATTGGTTATTTGTTGTTTGTTATTTGTTATTTGTTATTTGTTATTTGTTATTTGTTGCTTGTTATTTGTTGTTTGTTGTTTGTTATTATAGAAGCTACTAACCAATAACTACTAACCAATAACTACTAAACAATAACTACTAACCAATAACTACTAACCAATAACTACTAACTATGCCCAATTCCCAATTCCCCATTCCCAATCATAGTTAAAAATACACATCAATTTGCGATCGCCCTGTCGTCTTCAGCCAATTTTGCACCTCAATGTAATTGTTCGGCGCCAAGCGAATAGCCTCTTTCCAATAATCCGCAGCCTTATCAAACAACCCTTCCGCCGCTTCCACATTGCCAGATTCCTTTTCCTTTTCCCCTTGATAGTGGTAAATCACAGCAATATTATTCAGCGCCTGCGGCATTCTCGGATTCAGTTCCAGCGCTTCGCTGTAATACTCCAAAGCTTTATCGTGTTCGCCGTTGCTAGTATGGATCAGGCCCATATTGTACAGCACATAACTGCGATCGTAAGGATCTTCCTCCAGCTTCAGCGCTTCATGATAATTGTCCAGCGCTTCAGCATATTCGCCATCAGCTTGAGCCGACATACCATCCCGATAATAAGCAAAAGCTTCCTTCGCCTGCTTTTTCGCCGGCATAATCTTCAAGATAATATCGGCCATTACCGTGAAACTTTTGTCAATAAAGTTATCGTTGCGTTGAGTTCTGGGCATAATTCGATTCTTTGGTTAACGGCCAATCAAAAATATTAGCCTGTAAAGTTTTCCTATTAAGAGTTTTGCGACTGTTTCGGTTCAGTCCGGCCGCCGACGCTTGCAAACGCTGGTGAGACACAACTGCAAACCTGAAAACACGCGCTTGCGAGGTGCAAAAGAGTGCAAATCCCATCCATTTTAGATAACTCTTGCCAATATTGACAAAAAAAACCACATTTCTTTAACCTATTGACCGCACTCTACGGGCGATCGGGCAAAACCATAGCAACATTTCGCCCCAAAGTCAAGAGCCGCATCAAAAAAATTCATCAACCAGCAACCCAAAACCAGTTTGAATTCCCGCAATATATAATAAAAACAACGGGTAATTTTTACCAGAAAGAATTGCTTGAAAGCCGGAACCCTTATAGGGAGAAATTAAAAGCAGACTATTCGTTGCTCGAATCCTCGGACTTTCAGGTCAACTGTCAACTGTCAACTGTCAACTGTCAACTGTCAACTGTCAACTGTCACAGAGAGAAACCTATGGCTCCGAATCCCACCATTATGCAAGCCGTCGAACAACTTGGCTACCGCGTTACGGTTGGAGACGTGGCGGCAAAAGCTGGATTAGATGTCAATTTTGCCCAGCGAGAACTGCTAACCCTCGCCTCCGAAGCAGGCGGCCACCTGCAAGTAGCAGAATCCGGCGACATTGCCTACCTATTTCCCAACAACTTTCGAGATATTTTGCGAAACAAATTCTTTCGCTTGCAGTTGCAGGAATGGTGGCAAAAAATCTGGAAAATTCTATTTTACCTGATTCGAGTATCTTTTGGCATAGTGCTGGTAGCTTCCATCCTCTTAATTTTTGTGGCCATCACTCTTTTACTCTCCAGCATGAACAGCGACAATAACGGCGGAGGCGGAGGCGGAGGCGGAAGCGAGGGTAACAGAGGCGGCGGATTTTTCTTTTTTCCCTACTTCTGGAACGAGTTACCCTGGATATTTTACTGGAACCATAACGAACCTTACTACCAGCAGCAATCGCGCTTAAGCGGCCAAAAACCCCAGATGAGTTTTCTGGAAGCAGTTTTCTCCTTTCTATTTGGAGATGGCAATCCAAATTACAATATTGAAGAGCGCAAGTGGAGCGATATTGCCGCCGCAATTCGCAACAACCGAGGTGCCGTCGTCGCCGAACAAATAGCGCCCTATCTCGACAAACTCGGACAAGGATACGCGAGAGAATACGAAGAATATATGCTACCGACTCTCGCGCGTTTTGACGGCCGCCCCGAAGTCAGTCCCGAAGGACAAATAGTCTACCATTTTCCGCAATTGCAAACCACAGCAGTTCAAAAAAATCCTCAACCAGTAGGAGCTTATTTGCGAGAAATGCTGTGGCGTTTCAGCCACGCCAGCTCCGGCCAAGTCATGCTCGCGGCAGGGTTGGGAGCCGTAAATCTTGTCGGTGCGTTAGTTTTGGGGAATTTATTAACTAAAAGTGCGATCGCCTCTGGATTTATCGGTTTCGTCAGCGGTATTTATCCACTGCTGCTGATTTACGGCATCGGATTTTTGACAATTCCCTTAATTCGGTACTTCTGGACTCAGTGGAAAAATAGCAAGATAGAAACCCGGAATCAAGAGCGGCAGCAGCGAGCCATGTTATTAAACCAACCAGATGCCAACTTGCAGCAAAAATTAAGCTACGCCCAGGAATTTGCAGCAGAAAATCTACTGACTGGAGAAGATTTAGCTTATACAACAGAAACCGATTTAACCCAACAAGAACTAGAACAGTCAGCAAAAATAGATGCCGAATGGCAGCGGCGAATCGATGGAGTTTAGATTTTCTCTTGGGCGATTTGAAATTAATTAATAATTTTGAGTCAACATCTAAAATCCGATGAATATTAGATTGAGCTAGGTCAAGTTTTCGGTGCCTGAGACTGTTTCGTACTCCTAGCTTTCTTAACAATTTTAGGACGTTTAAAAATCAAAGAATTTTGGTCGTACTTCGAGTCGTGGCGCATAGCCACAAGTTCCCACCCATCCTCCCCCAACTGATTGACAAATAGATGCAGCGAGCCTTGTTTCCAATCTCGCAATTCCTCACCATTTACATATAAACTAATCAGCTTATTGCCAAAAGGATACATATTTGCATCTACAAAAAAATATTCCCACTTTTGCATAGTCATCCTTAATGTAGTTAGTCATTAGTCATTAGTCATTAGTCATCAGTCATCAGTCATTAGTCATTTACTCGTTACCAGGCTCTGCCTGGTAATGCAGGTGCGGAGGCTCTGCCTCCATCTTCGCAGCCGACGACGACGAGGCAGAGCCTCGCTTACATGGGTTCCCAGGCAGAGCCTGGGAACCAGTTCATCAGTCATTGGTCATTTTACTCGTTACCAGGCTCTGCCTGGTAATGCAGGTGCGGAGGCTCTGCCTCCATCTTCGCAGCCGACGA
>NZ_JBARVX010000322.1:0-12517 GCF_049646505.1 Microcoleus sp. | reverse complement strand
TTGGACGTTCGATGGGCGAGGACAGCAAAACATGAATAATGACTAATGACTAATGACTAATGACTTCTTCCTTATTCCCTCTTCACACATGACTCAAAATCTCAATTTTTCCAATAAAAACTTACGCAACCGTTCATTCAAAGGGCTTGACTTGTCTGGGGCGAACTTCAGCGGTAGCGACATTCGAGGCTGCAATTTCACCGGGGCGATTTTAAGGGGTGCAAATTTTCAGGGTGTCAGAACCGGACAAAGCCGCCGGCGGGTACAAAAGTTGATTGCTAGGGCTGGTGTAACTGCGGTGACTGTGACTGCTGCTGGGGCTTTGATGGGACTGATTGCGGGGGCGGATGCGGGGGCTGTGGCGGTGGCGGGGACGGCTGCGGCGGCGATTGCTGCGACTCGGTGCGAGGCGGGAATTGTGGCGGGGGCTGTGGCTGGGGCTGCTGCTGCGATCGGGATTAGCGGTATTGTCACATTTTGGGGCGGGGATACTCTGAGGGGAATTGGTTTGTTTTTGGTTTCTGGGGTAATTATGGGGTTAACGGCGATCGGCTTTTTTATTGCTGTTGAACAGATAGAACAATTGTCGGTAACGTCGTTTAGAAAAGCTGATTTGACTGGTGCTATATTCGATGCGGGGGCGGTTCTTGATGCTGATTTTTCCGATGCGCGAGGTTTGCCGTGGTAGACAACCTGCTTCTAAATCTAAAATCTAAAATCTAAAATCTAAAATCGGATGACTAAGTTTCCCCACGATCAGTTTGCTAAAGAATACCTGCAAGAGTTATTGTCGCCTCTCGGAGAAGTAGAAACGAGCAAAAATGTCACTGCTGAAGTTAGAGAAATTGATGTTTGGTTTCAACCCACTTCTTTTGAGGGCGAATATGTCCAAAGTTTGGGTTTGTTAGGTAAAATGGCTGCGACGGCGGCGATAATTGAACCGTTTCGCAATCCTGTGACTGCTGAGGGAATTTTTAGCTGTGTTGTTAAGTTATTAAATAGTAGGGCTAAACTGGGGCGACGGGCTAATGTAGAAGATCGACGTTTGGATGAAAGACAATTACCGATGTTGTGGATTCTCACTCCTACTGCTTCGGAACTTTTGTTAAACAGTTTGGGTTTTCGGACTGCTGAAGAGTCTGAGGGCTGGGGAAGGGGAGTTTATTTTTTATCGGAGGCTTGGAGAGTTGGGTTAATTGCCATTCACCAGCTACCGAAAACTCCAGAGACTATGTGGTTGCGGATGTTGGGTAGGGGGCGGGTGCAACAAGGGGCGATCGCAGAATTAACTGCATTTCCCATTGATGCTTCAATCCGAGCTAATGCGCTACAATTACTTTACATCTTGCAGGAAAATTTGCAAGCGAATACACCAACTAATCCCGCAGGGGATGATGAAGATCAGGAGTTAGTTATGGCGATCGTACCCCTTTTTCAACAAAAGTTACAAGAAGCACGAGAACAGGGTCTTGTACAAGGTATTGTACAAGGTGTTGTGCAAGGTATTGAGGAAGGAAGAGAACAAGGAATTGAACAAGGAAGAGAACAAGGACAGCGGTTAATTTTAGAGAATTTATTGCAGGTCAGATTTGGGGAATTAGATCCCGTAACTCTCGCTTTTGTACGCCCTGTATCGGCTTTGCCTACTGCCGAGTTTACGATG
This sequence comes from Microcoleus sp., assembly GCF_049646505.1. Lineage (GTDB taxonomy): Bacteria > Cyanobacteriota > Cyanobacteriia > Cyanobacteriales > Microcoleaceae > Microcoleus. Next base: position 10,854 of record NZ_JBARVX010000322.1, on the reverse strand, counting down.
TTGTTGGTGCAATTGTCTGTGCTGCCGATCGCCCAAACCGATCGCCAACCAGTCCAAAATTTGCTAGCGGCAAGTATTTTGAACAACCGCTTCAGCGAATCAGGACAAGAAGAACGCCCGGTTACTCTCATCCCCAATTTGCTCAGCTTATCCCCAGAAAACTTATCATTACTGCTGTCGGAATTGCCTCAATTATCCCTGGAAAATCTGATGGCTAGATTGTCAGATCGATCGACTTAAAAACTAACTTCCGGGCGCGATAACCCCGACTTCTGAAACAAGTCGGGGTTCGGGGTGTACAATAGTAGACTGTGGTAATTTGTCATTTGCCGATGAAGTTGCGATCGTTATTTTCTTTCCTGATTGCTGGTGTCTTGGCACTCTTAGCCTTGGGTGCCGGCGGTTTTTACTGGCTGTCAACTCACACACCGCTGAATTTGCTCGCGGGCGGGCCGACAACTACTCCGGCTGCGGCTGTGTTTGTCTCGAAAGAAGCACCTTTGTTGGTTTCAATGCTGGTAAATCCCGATCGCCTCGAAGCATTGCGACAAGTTTTTGTCACTCCCAAAGAAAGAAGCCTCGCACACGCAGAATTCGAGCAAATCAAAAAAAGCCTCCTCGCCAATACTGACTTGGATTACAGTCGCGATATCCAACCTTGGATCGGTGACGAAATTACCCTCGCCCTCACAAATCCCGATTTCGACGATCGCAGCAAGGGCGAACAAACCGGGTTTTTGCTGGCTGTTTCTTCCCAAAATGCCGATCGCAGCCAACAATTTCTCAAATCCTACTGGCAAAAACAATCTCGTGCGGATAAAACAGTGCAGTCGGAAGTGTATAAAGGTGTCCAACTAAATTACAAAAAATTACCGACAGCCAAGCAAAAACCCGCTCCAATTTTGCCTTTAAACCCGCTTTCTCTGCCGAATTCAAATTTACCGTCAAGTTTCGCGACGGCGGCAATCCGCGGCCGTTCGGCTTCTGGAAATAACCTAAATTTTGTTTTATTTGCCAGCAGTCCGAATATACTTCGAGATGCAATTAATAACTTGGAAGCAGCCAACCTAAATCTCAGTAATAGTCCTAACTATCAAAAAGCTTTCCAACAGTTAGATCGAGGTAGAATAGCTTTAGCATTTGTCAATCTGCCGCAGCCAGCAACGCCGCAAAATCTCCCAGTTTCCCCTAATTCCCTCGCAGTTGCGATCGGAGTCAACCGACGGGGATTGCTGGCTCAAACTGCTTTAGTGACATCGCGAGAAAACACGGCTTCTCCGACACTCTCCGAACCGGTGCTGGCCTTGCAATATATTCCCTCAGCCAGTCCTTTTGCCGTCGCCAGCACCGATTTAAGGAATTTTTGGGCTGATTTGTCATCGGCGGTGTCGGCCAATGCAGAAGTATCTAAATTAGTCGATCGCGCCCTGGGAGATATTCAGCAAGTTTGGGGTGTCAATTTGCCGCAGGATATATTCAACTGGGTACAAGGAGAATACGCTTTAGCGGTGGTTCCGAGTTCTTCAAACAGTGCGGATTGGGTTTTTGTCGCCGAAACATCTGCTGATTCCGCAAAGGCGATCGACAAACTCGATGAAATTGCCCGCAGCAAAGAATATAGCATCGGCAGCTTCACTCTCAGAAACCAGAAAATTACCGCTTGGACGCAGTTGACAACTAGCTCGAATCATGGTAAGGAAAATAATAGGCAAAGTGCGATCGTAACTGAGGCAAAAGGAGTGCGAGCCACTGTCGGTAAATACGAAATTTTTACCACTTCAGTAGAAGCAATGGACGCAGCACTAAAAGCAGCCGAAACAGGTTCTTTGGTGGCCAATCAAGACTTTCAAATCAGCATCGAAGCGCTACCACTAGCTAACGACGGCTATTTTTATTTAGACTGGCCTTCGAGCAGATCGATTTGGGAAAAACAAATCCCGCTGTTGAGGTTAATTGAACTTTCGGCGAGACCGTTATTTGACCATTTGCGATCGCTCACTGTTACCAGTACCGGAGAAGTCGCAGGAACTCGCAAAGCTACAATATTTATGCGGCTGAATTAGTCAGTAGTCAGTTGTCAGTTGACAGTTGACAGTTGGCAGTTGGCAGTTGGCAGTAGTCATTAGATACTGACTAACAATTAACAACTAACAACTAACAACTAACAACTAACAACTAACAACTAACAACTGACTACTAACTATTCAGGGGTGACTACTATGGGGTTGACTGGTGTTTTCGGTTTCCCAAAATAAGCTTGAAATACGTCTTTGGCGATCGGGGCTGCTGCAACAGAACCAAAACCGCCATTTTCCACAATCACGGCGATCGCAATTTCTGCCTTTTCAGCAGGCCCGAATGCCACATATAGCGAGTGATCCTTCTGTCCGATTACCTCCGAAGTCCCTGTTTTGCCCGCCGTCAGCGGAATCGAACCGTCATTGAGTGCCTGTCCCGTACCCTCGGAAACCACCGCGATCAATCCTTCTTTAACCACCTGAACTGTCGAAGGTTTGAGCCCGATCTTTACCCGTTGAGTCTCTGGAGTGCCAGTCATAGATGTCAAAAGATGGGGCTTGACTCGATAGCCGCCGTTAGCGATCGAACTCACCATTACCGCCGCCTCCAAGGGAGTCACCAACACCAGCCCCTGACCGATCGACATCGTTACCGTATCGCCCGCATACCAAGGTTCTTTGTAGATTTTCTCCTTATCTTCCGGCGTCGGGAGTTGACCGTACTGCCCGCCGCTTAGTCCCAAAAGATTCAAATCCGTATCCTTGCCAATTCCCAAGCGGTGTCCCCACTTAGAAATTTGCTCCGGCCCGGTACTCATCCCCACCTGATAAAAAAATGTATTGCTGCTGAAAGCCAAGGCATCCCGAAAGCCGATGTTGCCGTAACCGCCGCTGTGTTCGTTAAAATCAATTCCCCCCACCGTAATGTAAGACGAAGTACCCAAAATAGAGTCTGGCGAAAACTTGCCAGACTCGAGACCGGCGACAGAAGTCACGATTTTAAAAGTGCTGCCGGGGGGATAGCCTTGCATCGCCCGATTCAAAAATGGATCTTCCTCGTCTTGAAGAGTTGCCCAGTCATCCTTCGTGATTTTTCGCGTAAACAGATTGGGGTCAAAAGTCGGGTGGCTGGCCATAACCAATACCGCGCCAGTTTTGACATCCAGGGCGACTACTGATCCCCGGCGGTTCCCCAGTGCTTTTTCCGCTGCTTTTTGCATGGACAAGTCGATGGTTAGCTGCACTGCCTCGCCCGGTTTCGGGGCTGTCTCTCCCATCAGCCGCAATTCTTGATTTTGGGCATTTACCTCGATCAGCCGATCGCCCCAAACTCCCGCAATTTCCTTGTTAGAACTTGCTTCTATGCCCATCTGACCGACAATCATCCCCATCGGATATTCCGGGTGAGCTTTCAAATCTGCTGCGGTAGCTTCGCCAATATATCCGAGAACGTGAGCCGCCAAACTGCCTTCGGGATAGTAGCGGTTCGCTTCTGGCCGCACTTCCACTCCGCGTATTTGTCCCACCTGTTCTGCTAGCGGCACAAACACCTCTGGCGGCATCGCTTGCTTGATCCGCACCGGTCTGTAGGATAGAGGATCGACCTCTTTGATTTTTTGTAAAATTTCTTTGGCCGGGATTTTAACCAGCGGACTTAACTTTTCTGCTGTCACTTTCCACTGTTCCGGCGTTTGTTCCCTCGGCCACAAATATACCGATCGAGCTAAATTGTTTGCCGCTAGCAGCTTGCCTTTGCGATCGACAATGTGTCCGCGATTCGCCGGCATTGGCACCAGGCGAACGCGATTGTTTTCGGCTCGTTCCCGGTTTTGCTTCCCTTGTACCAGTTGCAATTCCACCAGCCTAGTAGCGTGCAGGCTCAGCAAACCTGTTGCCACCAGCATGAATACGATCGCCCTGTGCATCGGACGCGACTGTTTCTTGGGAGTTTCCCCCAGAGTTTTGTCACCAGATCGAAATCCAGAGAGCGAAGAAATTTGTCGTTGCATCATTCTATAGGTAGATGTCAAATCCCAGATTTGAGATTATTTAATTGTCAATTGTGCAGTATACATCATCAGACCGGGGCGATCGTCTTGGTTCTCAGTCATTAGTTCTTGGGAATTGGGAATTGGGAATTGGGCATTGGGAATTGGGAATTGTTGACTGTTGACTGTTGACTGTTGACTGTTGACTGTTGACTGTTGACTGTTGCCAACTGCTTTCGGGTCAACTAACAACTGCCAACTAGCAACTAATGACTAATGACTAATGACTGCTGACTGCTGACTAATCGCCCAAGCACCAAGAAACAGCCAGCACAATCAAAGTCAGGCTCAGCCAATTAGGGAGGGCGGGCCAGCCGGATAGACCGATAGGGAACAATACCAAAACCTCTGTCAATAGCGAAGCGACCGTCAACAGCAAAACCAGAATTATCAAATTGATCATCTTGAGAGCGTATAATTTTGGGTGTGAGTCTAGCGCCTGTGGCAGAACTCGCAGTGGCACGAGCGAGGGCGACCGCACAGGTGTTTTTCTGATAAACATAAAGAACAGAATCCAGGATGTTTTGAACAAATTACAAAAAATTGTTCGCGGTCTAGAGATTCAGATGCTTGGGGCTGGGATGGGAAAATTCTGAGTTGTAATTGTAAGTTGTGACAAGGAGTATTGCCATGTTATTCAATCCAGGAACCCATTTCAAAAACAGTGCGATCTTAGCTGCGATCGCCGCGATCGCCGCCCTACCAGTTTTAGCAGAAACAGCCAATTTTGGCACATTAAATTTATCGCGAGGTTTTGGGGCCCCAACAGCTATTTTGAGAGGTTCCACAGGCGGATCGTACTCTCTCTCTGCCATTGCCAACGCCGATCGCCACAAAAACAAATGTTTGGGTTTTGCCACTCCTACTCCCGACCACATCATAACCTTGCAGGAAAACTTTTCCAAACTCACAATCCAAGTCAACAGCGGAGGGAAGGACACAACCTTAGTCGTACAAGGCCCCGGTAACAGCGTGCGCTGCGGAGACGATACAGGTCAGAATAAAGATGCCAGCATAGTTGATGCAGACTGGCAAGCAGGATCTTACAGAATTTGGGTCGGTACTCTCGAAGCCGGAGTCAAGTCTAACTATACAATCTCAGTACAGGAATAGAACGCAGCCACGCCCTAGGATGGGGACGCTAAAATATTCCGTCGTATCCTCAAATTCTCCCCCGATCGCCCAATCGACCGATCGACCGCTAACTTCCCTAATCCAGTAAAATTGTAAAATTGAAAGTGGCGTGTTAAACCAAAATTGGAAACTCCGAAAGTGCTAAAGACCCTTAAAGCTGACTTCAGTATAATTTTCGACCGCGACCCAGCCGCTCGCAACTGGCTGGAAGTTTTATTTTGTTACCCAGGTCTTCAGGCCCTAGTGCTGCACCGCCTCGCACACTGGCTGTATTTACTGGGACTTCCCCTCATCCCCCGCTTGATTTCCCACATTGCTCGCTTTTTGACCGGAATAGAAATTCACCCAGGTGCAACCATAGGCAAAAGCGTCTTCATCGACCACGGTATGGGGGTTGTCATCGGCGAAACAGCAATAATCGGCGATTTTGCCCTAATTTATCAAGGTGTCACCCTAGGAGGCACAGGCAAAGAAAGCGGCAAGCGTCACCCTACCGTCGGCGAAAACGTAGTTGTCGGTGCCGGGGCCAAGGTTCTCGGAAACCTGCTAATTGGCAACAACGTTCGCATCGGCGCAGGTTCCGTAGTCCTCCGCGACGTACCCTCAGACTGCACCGTGGTAGGGATTCCCGGCCGCATCGTCTATCGATCGGGAGTGCGCGTCAATCCCCTAGAACACGGCAGTTTGCCGGATTCGGAAGCTGTAGTAATTCGCTCTTTGCTCGATCGCATCGAATCCCTCGAACAGCAAGTAAAAACTTTGCTTCCTCAAGCATCTGTCTCCTTAAATTCCGTTCCCAATTCCCATTCAGCATTCCCAACTTTAAACAAAACCAGCAATGTAGCCCTAGCTGAAAAACCCCAAATTGCTCCCACCGCTTGTGAGTTAAAAGATAAAGCAATTCAAGAATTTTTCGACGGCACCGGTATCTAAAAATTTAATTAGTCAGTAGTCATTAGTCAGTAGTCAGTAGTCAGCAGTCATTAGTCATTAGTCAGCAGTCATTAGTCAGCAGTCATTAGTCAGCAGTCATTGGGAATTGGGAATTGGGAATTGGGAATTGGGAATTGGAATTGGGAATTGGGAATTGGAATTGGGAATTGGAATTGGGAATTGGGAATTGGTTACTAATGACTAAGGACTACTGACTAAGGACTACTGACTAAGGACTACTGACTAATAACTTCTTTTTCACGGATTGACCGATCGCACAAACCAATTTCCATCCCCATCGCGCCCGTAAAGCGATCTGTTCTGCGGTTCTCCCCGCAACTCCAAAAAATCCACCGTTTCCGGTTCCAACAACAGCAAACAAAAATTCGGCAGCGGCTCGTGAGCATCTGGGGAAGCAGAATCAAAAGCACCAGCATCCGCCTTATCTTCCCCCGGTGCAGGCCAAGCAAATTGATCTCGACCCGCCTCAGAAAGCTCCTGCCAAGCTGTGCGGCGCGCTGTCAACAACTCCGAATCTGCATCGTCTTGCCGCACCACAATCAGTTGTCCGGCAATCCGAAATTGTTCGCGAGTTTTAGGGAAATACCAGCAAATCTCCCCCCAAGGATAGAGGGCAATTTCCTCAGCCTTCTGACTGCGAATATCAGTAATAAATTTCAACCGATTAGTATCTTCTAAAAAACCTCGAAACACCACAGTGCGGTTAGCCGGACGCCCAGTGGCGCGGACTGTTGCTAATTGCAAGTACCTAGAAACAGGAAGACTGCGATTGCGGTGGAGAGCTCGCGCTAAGGGATCTCGCCAAAGTGCTAAAGTCATAATTAATCTTCTATCATGTTAGTCAGCAGTCATCAGTCAGCAGTCATTAGTCAGCAGTCATTAGTCATTAGTCATCAGTCCTCAGTCATCAGTCCTCAGTCAGTAAGCTGTTGCGGCATTTAAATTCTATGTCAAATGCGCGACAACTTAGTCATCAGTCCTTAGTCCTTAGTCCTTAGTCACTAGGAATAGGAAATGATAACTGACAACTGACAATTAACTACTGACAACTGACAACTAACTACTGACAACTAAGAGTACCCGCACGGGGCACCGCCCCTACCAACTGACTAATGACTAATGACTGGTGACTAATGACTAATGACTAATGACTAATGACTCTTCTTTCTGCTATTGGTAATTTTATGTCAAATACACACTCAAAACTCAAAACTATTGAAACTCCCCACAGCGGCTACCACTGGGACGGCAGTTCCCGGCGCTTTTTTGAAGGCTGGTACTACCGAATAACATTACCCGTTCACGGACAATCCTTTGCCTTCATGTATTCAATCGAAGACCCCAGAGGCAGTCAACCGTACAGCGGCGGTGCCGCCCAAATTCTCGGCCCCAAAGATAGCTATTTGTGCCGCACCTTCCCCGATGTAAAAAAGTTTTGGGCGCACCGAGAAAGCTTGGGCTTCGGACATTGGGGAAAAACAGACTTACAAATGAAACCCGAATATTTAGAGCCGCAGGTATTCGACAGTCACGTCCAAGAAGGCTATCAAGCTACTGCTACTTTGAATCAAGGTTATCTGCACGATCCCGGAAGCAGCAGTCACTGTTTTTGGCAGTACGAAATTAAACCAGTTTACGGCTGGGGAAACTCTCAGGAACTCCAGAAATCTACAGCGGGAATGCTATCTTTTTTGCCCGTATTTGAGCCTGGATGGCAAATTTTAATGGCTCACGGTTTAGCCACGGGCTGGATAGATTGGAACGGTCAACGCTATGAATTTACAGATGCTCCCGCTTACAGCGAAAAAAACTGGGGCGGTGCTTTTCCGCAAAAGTGGTTTTGGATTAATTGCAATTGTTTTCAAGGCGAAAGCGATTTAGCTTTAACTGCTGGCGGCGGCAAGCGGGGCGTTCTCTGGTGGATGGAATCGGTGGCAATGATTTGTCTGCATTACCGAGGCAAATTCTACGAGTTTGTGCCTTGGAATTCCCAAGTTACTTGGAATATTGAACCTTGGGGAAGCTGGAAAATGCAGGCGAGAAACAGTCAGTTTGAAGTTGAATTGATTGGCACTACAAAGAGTTCTGGTACTAACGTGCGAACTCCTACAGAACAAGGCATGGCTTTTTGCTGCCGGGATACGACGCACGGTGATTTGCGGTTGCAACTGCGAGAGTTGTTGGGGGGAAATGTCGATCGCAATGGCAAGCAGCGTTATAAAATTATTTTAGAGGCTCAAAGTTCTTTGTCGGGTTTGGAAGTTGGCGGCGGGCCTTGGGATGAAGTTTGGCGATCGAATTAAGTCATTAGTCAGTAGTCATTAGTCAGTAGTCATTAGTCATTAGTCATTAGTTAACAAGTCAACAGTTAACAGTCATTAGTCTGCAAGTCATTAGTCAGTTAACAGTTAACAGTTAACAGTTAACAGTTAACAGTTAACAGTTCACTTTAAGATTAATTAGCCACAAAAAGTCAAACTTTCGGGATTCTACAGACTTTTAAGTAGACTCTAGCGGAGCCATTGTCAGTCCAGCACGGCTCAATTGCGTATGATAAAGTTCTGCTTGTTCTTGCGGGCCAACCCAGACGGTGGCCAGGCCTTCGTTGTGGATTTGGTTGGCGAGATCCCAAGCTCGATCGCTCGTCATCCCTGGAATGTATTTTGTCAAACATTCCACTACGTGCTGAAATGTATTGAAATCGTCGTTGAGGACTATTACCCGATAGTTGGGATAAGGCTTGCGGGTAACTTGACTCGATCGAACGGGTGCTATGGTTGGTGAAGAGGTCATCGCGCGAACAGCCACTAAAACTACAAAATTCGTAAAGTAAAATAGTTACCTTTTCGACTATAACACAATTTCGTAAAATTTTTAGGACTGCTCGGCGGGGCGATCGGCTTCGCCATCTCTCAACAAGGAGTTGCATTCCTCTCGGTAGAGAGGAATGCAACTCCTCAAACCCCTATGCTACTAAGCCGCAGCCAAATTTGCTGCTGCGAAATCCCAGTTAGCCAAATTATCCAAGAAATTAGCAATGTAGTCGGGACGGCGGTTTTGGAAATCCAAATAATAAGCGTGTTCCCACACATCCAAAGTCAGCAACGGGGTTTGGCCGTGTGCTATCGGAGTGTCGGCGTTCGCAGTTTTGGTAACTTTCAAAGTACCGTTGTCCAAAACCAGCCAAGCCCAGCCGCTGCCGAACTGAGTTGTCGCAGCAGTCTTGAATTCTTCCTTGAATTTGTCGAAGCTGCCAAAGTCGGCGTTGATTTTCTCAGCTAAAGCTCCTGTCGGAGTGCCGCCGCCGTCGGGTTTGAGCGACTTCCAAAAGAAATTGTGGTTCCAAACTTGACCTGCATTGTTGAAAATGCCGGATTTGGACGGGTCTTTAGCAGATGCCTTGACAATTTCTTCAAGGGATTTGCTCGCCATTTCCGTCCCTTCAATCAGTTTGTTGAGGTTGGTCACGTAAGCAGCGTGGTGCTTGTCGTGGTGGAACGAAAAGGTCTTGGCCGACATATGATCTGACTCTAGAGCGTCAGCGGCGAAGGGTAATGATGCAAGTGTAAATGCCATTGTGTTCAATCCTCTCTGGGTGGCTTTTGTTTTTGAGTTGACTTTCCGGCTTTTCTATAATTTGAGCCTAGAGTCCCTAGCTTGAGTTTATCAAGCGGTCGTAAATAATTCTTTACACTTTTCCTATTTTATCTCAGTTGCAGCATTTTAGGATTTTGAATTCTGGTTTTCACCAAATCTACTAATACCATGTTTCATTCAGCACAAACATTGCTATAATGTCAACCCACCTGCGCGATAAAATAAAAGCTCGTGGGAAATTTGTCAACAAAGCGAAGTTTGATGGTGGTTATAAATAAATTAAACCTATTTTTTGTCAAAGATCGGCTCGATTTAACTTAAGCTGTAAGCAGGTCAAACAGATTGCAGGAGCTGTCAATGGAAAACCGTTCAAACAATCATCAGACAAGTAGCCCCCCGCAGTGGTTGAATCTGAAACTAATAGTCAGCGGCCTCGAAACTGTTCAAGATTTAATTGTAATTTCTTTGTGTATCGGTTTGTTCTGCTTTATGGTCATCGAACTGCGAGAAATGTTTTTCTCGCTGTTGCCTCCTTTGGATTTTCAGCTAGTGACGGCAGATATTCTATTTTTATTAGTTTTGGTGGAATTATTTCGGCTGCTAATTATTTATTTGCAAGAGCAGCGCGTTTCGATAGGTGTGGCTGTAGAAGTTTGTATTGTATCAGTTTTGCGAGAAGTTATCGTGCGGGGAGTGCTGGAAACTCCCTGGGTTCAAATATTATCAACAGGAGCATTTTTGCTGGTTTTGGCAGTGTTGTTAGTAGTCCGGGTTTGGTTGCCGCCAACCTTTGAGGGAATTGACCCAGAACGCCGTTTTTCTAAAAAAAGGAAGAATCAGTTAGAGTCAGAATCTTCTGCCGATCCTGTGGCAGTCAATAGCAATTTTAATTCTCATTGAGTACAGCGAACAGGCGATTTGAGAGTTGAGATCGGGCATTCTACAACAGATTAACCGCGTTAGCAACGGGCTTTCTGTGACATTACTCCGACTATCAGGTGCGGAGCTTCTAAGAATCACTTCTTAGATTTCCTAGTTATTCCCTTGCGGGTTTTCGACTTTGACCTAGATTGAAGTGTCTCAATCCCCGGCAAACCGTCTGC
>NZ_JBARVX010000321.1:0-4471 GCF_049646505.1 Microcoleus sp. | reverse complement strand
AGCTTAACTTTCACTCCCGCTAACTACAATCAACCGCAAACAATCACGGTGAGTGGTGTTGACGATTTGGTAGCTGATGGCCCTCAACCTTACAAAATTGTCACGGCTGCTGCTGTGAGTACCGATGTTAATTACAATAACCTCAATCCCGATGATGTTGCGGTTACAAACAGTGACAACGAAACTCCGGGAATTACGGTGAATCCGACGGCGGGCTTGACTACGGGCGAAGATGGCAGTAAGGCTAACTTTACTGTGGTTTTGAATACTCAGCCGACTGCTGACGTGACGATCGGTTTGAACAGTGACAATGTTGCTGAGGGAACAGTTTCAACTAATAGTTTAACATTCACTGCTGCTAACTGGAATGTGCCGCAACCGGTGACAGTAACAGGGGTTGATGACAATGTTGCTGGCGGCGATATTGATTACAAAATAGTCACGGCTGCTGCTGTTAGTACAGATGCGAATTACAGCAACCGAGATGTAGCGGATGTTGGTATTACCAATCAGGACAATGATACGGTTGGTGTTTCTGTTAGTGTTGCCGAAACAACTGCTACCGAGGGCGGTGCAAACGGTACGTACACTTTAGCACTGAAATCGCAGCCGATCGCCCCTGTCACCCTCACTCTCACAACAGATAATCAGATTCAGCCGATCGCCCCTATCACTTTCACGCCCAATAATTGGAATGTCGCTCAACCCGTTACAGTGATTGCTGTTGACGATGCGGTTGTGGAAGGTTCACACAGCGGCAAAATTACTCACAGTGCGAGCAGCACTGATGCTAAGTATAATGTGGTTGTGGTTCCAGGGGTGACAGTGGCGATCGCAGATAACGATGTAGCGCCACCGCCGCCAACTCCAACTCCGACACCAACGCCGACTCCAACTCCGACAACATCTGTCACTCCGACTCCAACTCCGACACCAACGCCGACTCCAACTCCGACAACATCTGTCACTCCGACTCCAACTCCGACGACATCTGTCACTCCGACTCCGACTCCGACGACATCTGTCACTCCGACTCCAACTCCGACAACATCTGTCACTCCGACTCCGACGCCGACGACTGGGACTCCGACTCCAACTCCGGGAGGAGCACCGCTACCGCCCGATTCGGATTCGCCGACGCCGACACCGACACCAAACACTACAGAAACAAGCAACCCAAACAGATTCAGGATCAGAATACCGATATCTAACGATCTACCTCAATCTGGCGGAACTGTCGATCGAATTACTGATCTTAACGATCCCACGATAAGTTTTTCCCAAGCTACTTACAAAGTCAAGGAAAGTTCTACAGGAGTCGTTCAGCAAGAAATTACTCTCACTCGTACTGGGGATCTAAGCAAAACTTCCAGGGCGTACCTACAACCTGTTACTGGTGGTTCAGCGGCTGTGGGAAAAGATTGGAACTTTGCCTCCAATTACTCTGGTCAACTTACCTTTAACCCAGGCGAAGATACCAAAACTTTCACAGTTGATATCTTATCGGATGGTGAAGCTGAGGGAACAGAAGAAATCGCGTTTCGGATTGCTAGTGCGGATAATGCGAATATTGGCACTCAAAGCTCTGCGACCTTGCAAATTTTGGATAAAGTGTTCACCAACGAACTCGATCTGACGATACCTGGTTTTGTCGGCCCTAATGCCTGGGGAGATTACGACAATGACGGCGATTTGGATCTCTTGGTGATGGAACGAGATAGTTCCAAAGACCCCTCAAATTCTCCTGGGCTAAAAGCATATATCCCCAAAGTTTACAGCAACAAAGACGGTCAAGACTTTGAGCCAGTTGATATAGGCCTGCCTACCGTTTACGCAGGTTGGGTGGCGCAAAATTATCCTAATGTGTACAATGCCAAGCCTTCTGCTACGTGGGGAGACAGCGACAATGATGGCGATCTCGATATCTTGCTCACAGGCGTAATTGATACTCCTCCACCAGACCCTTTCTCCATTCCCGCTGAACCCTACGTCCCCAGTTTGCCCTACACCCCCATCACCAGACTGTACCGGAACCAAAAGACTGATAGCACTCTTCCCAATTACCCAACCTTCATCGACCCCACTAAATTTACTCTAGACAGGAGGGTAAAGCTGCCTGGTATTTTCAACGGTTCCGCAGCTTGGGGAGACTACAACAACGATGGCAGAAAAGATCTCGTACTCACAGGCGACACGAGTTCAGGCTACATCGCCAAAGTGTTCCGCAACGACGTTATTCGCTTGAACACCGGCAATACTTTTTACTACGGCTTTACCTTTGTGGAGGAAACTGGGGCTAACTTGCCCGGTGTTAATAATGGCAACGCCGCTTGGGGAGACTACGACAACGATGGCAAACTCGATATCTTGCTGACAGGAGACACCGCTCCAAAAAAAGACTTCAATAGCAGCTCAAATTACATCGCAAAATTGTATCGCAACACTGGCAATGGCTTTACCGAGGAGAGCAATGCACTGCCACAAAATCAAAACCCCAGCGAACCTATTACTTACGGCGCTTGGGGAGACCCCGGCAACGATGGACGACTGAATATCTTGCTTACAGGTGCTGCACGCGAGTGGCCAAGTAATAATTGGCGATTTGGTCCTACAAGATTGCTTCAGCAGAGCTACAACTCGGCTACTAATGGTTATACCTTTCAGGAACTTACGCCTGTGGGAGGTTATGGTTCTAATACTGCTGCTTGGGGGGATTACGACAACAATGGCAAGCTGGATATGCTGCTGACACAACCGGGTAATTCTGATTCCCCCCAAGTTTACCAACAATATGACTTTGGTGGCTCTTTTAAACCCATCAATGACGCAGGGCTGCCTAAGAATTTCAGCTCTGGTGCTTCTTGGGGAGACTACGACAAGGACGGCAGACTGGATATTGCACTCACGACAGATAATTCATCTGGCACCGACAAATTTGTCAAAATTTACCACAACAATACCCCTAATGCGAACACGCCACCCTCGGCACCTCAATATCTAAATTCAAGCACATACAATTACGCCGAGGGAGTCAAGTACGAAGGAGTCAACTTAACGTGGTATCGGGGGAATCCAATCGACGGCACTCAAACTCCAGATAGCGATTTAAGCTACAATAGCGATTTAAGCTACAATCTGCGAGTTTGGACTGTCGATAAAGTTCGAATTAATAACCAAGGCTTTGATACTGCTGACATTATTAACTATGTGATTGGCCCAATGTCCCTTGATGACGGCACTCGGCAAGTGGTGCAGTTGGGGAATGTCAACTCAGACTTCTACTCGCCTAGTTGGCTGTTAAAACCAGATTACTTAATCCCTGGACAAACTTATAACTGGAGTGTACAGGCGATCGACAGTGCTTGGGCGGGTTCACCCTTTGCCGAAACACAAAGTTTTGTCGCCCCCAAGATAGAACCAACGCTCACTATAACTGCTACAGATCCCAATGCGGCCGAAACACGTTGGGATGAACCCCCAAATCCAGGAAAATTCACCATTACCCGTACTGGTGGCAACCTAGCTGATCCGCAGGATGTTTACTACAGGTTCAAGGGGTTCGATGTGTCAGATGGATCGTATAGTAATCAAAACAACCTTGCTCTACCAGGTCCTGATTACGAATTAGTTTCAGATTCCGAACCCCCTCAGTTATTACCCACTAACCCGTCCTACGGCTATAACAACTTTGTCACCATTCCAGCGGGTCAACGCAGCGTCAACATGGTTGTTAATGTCCGCGATGACAGCCGAGTAGAAGGCGACGAAAAAGCAGTTATCACCTTAGAAAATACTCCCTACCCCCAAAAGATAGGCGAGTCATCTACTGCTACTGTGACGATCGCAGACAACGACCCCAACAACCCGCCGAAAATCAACTACGGCCCCGATACAACCCCGTGGCATCACGAGTTCAAGACAGTAAGCAATAACCCATTAACATTCGAGTACCAATTTCCGTCGAACACTTTCACAGACCCCGATCCAGGTGACACGCTTACCTACACAGCAACTCTGATGGACGGAAGTCCCCTGCCAAGTTGGCTCACCTTCAATCCAGATACCCGTACACTCAGTGGCGCAAGTCCCATACCGCAGGAGTTCAGGATTAAGTTAACAGCAACAGACAGGGCTGGCGCTACTGTCAGTGACGACGATACGGGTCCATATGAGGGTAAGGGTATGTTGCTGCAATTTAGCAGCACCGGCGTAGTCATTGACGGCTACATAGAGGGTGCAACCCTCTTCCTAGACGCCAACAAAAACGGCATCCTCGATTCCAACGAACCATCCACAATTACTAACAGCAAAGGTGAATTCAATCTCAACATCCCCTTCGAGACATTCGACACCAACAAAAACGGAGAAATCGACCCATCAGAAGGCAATATAGTAGCCATAGGAGGCACTGACACCGCCACCGGCTTACCCCTAGAAACACCAGTCACCGCACCGCCCGATTCCACAGTTG
>NZ_JBARVX010000320.1:0-8163 GCF_049646505.1 Microcoleus sp. | reverse complement strand
CCGGGCCTTGCGCGATCAGAACTCCAGCAACGCTGCTTAAGAGTCCTCCACTTAACCGTAGATGCTGTCTCACGTTCATTCCTCAACTACACTTTGTGAACTGTTGGCTGTTGGCTGTTGACTGTTGGCTGTTGAGAGTTGGCTGTTGGCTGTTGGCTGTTGGCTGTTGGCTGTTGAGAGTTGGCTGTTGGCTGTTGGCTGTTGGCTGTTGGCTGTTGAGAGTTGACGGGCGGGTCGAAAAACTGAATGGTTGAGTGTTAACTGCTGACTCGATTTTATGATTTCGATACAACCGGAAACTATCTGAAATATGCAACAGTTCGAGTCTTTTTGAATGAAAAAGTTATCCAGATTTAAGCAGTAATTCTAATTGTTAGATAGCTGCAGAAAAAACTTTTTTTCTAGCCCTCATATTTTTTTGAATTCTACCTTCAATCTTCACTTCTCCACCTTGTGCCGGGAGCCTCCCAGTTGTGCTTTAACGTTGTGCGACCTTTCCCTAACAGCGATTGTTGAAAAAGCTTGCCAGCTCTCGCCCGCCCAAAAAACGCTTCGATAAAAATGAGATGCTCCCCTTTTGCCTTCTACCTTCTGCTCAAACAGCGACCTTATAACAATCAGCTAATCTCCCCAAAAATACTGCTATTTAGCAGCAGGACTCGGAGCCGGAGTTGGCGGTTTTTCTTCTTCTTTTAACGGCAGCAGTGCGTGCAAGTCAAAAGCCGTTTTAATTTTTGTTTGCGGCTGCTCCACTGGGACTATTTTCCCTTTCAAAAAGTCGATTTCTATCGCCTGATTTGATGCTAGCAATTCAGACTTCAAATTCCTCACTACCAACAGCGACTGCATCAACTCCAAGTTACGCATAAAATTGCGGGTTTGAGCGAAATTGCCTTCAAACTCTACCTTATATTTTTTGCGTCTGAGCTTGCCTGCCAGGGACGGCCCGAAGGACGTGTCGTTAAGAATATCAGGGTCTGGAGCTCCGGGTGCAGCGGTTGCTGTAGCAGGTGGCATATCCGGCTCAAATTTGGTAATTTTAGCCTTGAGGTCTTCTCCTTGCACGCCAGCGTTGATTTTATTAACCAGTTGGCTCATGTCGAGCAGCAGCGTGTTGGCGCTCGCATCGCTGGCAAACATTGCCGTCACCTGGGCGCGGCGCTGTTTTGCTTCTTCTTGCTTGGCTTCTGCTTCTGCCTTTTTTTGAATTTGAGCTTGCAATTGCAATTGCGTTTGCTTGCTTTCGGTAATTTTTTGGTTTAGTTCGCTGCCTTTTTGGAATTCTGGCAGGACGAACTGGTAGCCGAGATAGCCGGCAACTCCCAGGCCGAGAACCGCGATGGCTATGGCTTGGACTTGGGGTGTCAGCTTAATGCCGAATATTTCCTGACCCCCTGTCTCTTCTTGTGCGCCGCTGGGAATAAACTCATTTGATACTGTCATGGTTGTTTCACTTCTCCTTTTTGTGGTTCTAGCATTCCTCTTTCTTGAAGTGTTTCTATCCGTATTGCTAGTCCGTCTGCTTGCTTGTTCCGCAGTTCGGGGAGCAACTCGGAGGCTCCTGTCGGGCTGAGTGTCGTTTCAATTTTATATTCCACCACCGGTCGCAGTTTGGGAAGTTCTGCTGCTGATGCGCTTGGGTTTCGCACTTGTAATTGTGTGGGGTTGTTTTTTAATGTGGCCGCTACCAGTTTGGTATCGGTGTTGAGGAAGAAAGGAGAGCGCTGGATGAGCAGCATAAAGTCGTTAACTTGAGCAAAGGTACTGGCTATCCCAGAAATTTGTACTTTTGCAGCCTGCGGCGGGGCGACAGGAGTGGGAGCAGCCACCGGGGTGGGGCTGGCTGGGGACGGACTCGCCCCCGGAGACGGACTCGCCCCAGGGGAGGCTGCTGGGGTTGCTGCCGGCGGTGGGGGGGGTGCTACGGGGGAGGGGCTGGGGTCGATTTGCTCGATTTTGGCAATTTGCACTCCCGCCGGAGTGCGGACACTCAGGTCTTGCAGCATCGCCGACCAAGGTTTAATTTGGTCGAATACTCCGGCTAATGCTTGGTATTCGGCGGTAATTTTGTTGGTTTCGGCGTTGATGGCTTTGATGGTGCTGGCTTGAGTGTTTAACTTTGCCAGTTCTTGGTCGAGGGTTGCTTGTTCTGCGGCCAAGCTGGCATTTTGGTTGGTCGCCCACCACCAGGCGCCCATGACTGCGGCGTTGATGCCGAAGGCAAACAGCAGCGCCCCAATTAGGGGCAGTTGGTCTCTGCCTTGGCCGGAACGTCTTTTAGCTGAGCTTTTGGCTGCTATGACTGGTTTGTAGTCCGGGCGGTCGTTGAGAAAATTAATATCTAGGCTGTACATGGCTTCACTCGATTTTAGATTTTAATTTGAAATTTTAGATTTTAGACAGGACTGCAGATTGCGGGTACAACTGAAGGGTTTATTTAGGGAAGAAAGAAACTATTTTTGGCTTTTTTTCCGAAGAAAGCGGCTGCTTCTATTCTCTCTGATATTCTGCCTTTTACGTTCTACCTTCTACGTCTAATATTCTACCTTCTGCATCAGGTGTGTTCTGAAGAAAGGAAGGGGCTTTTTCCTAAAATTCTCAAATCGGTTTTTCTACTATTATCTAAAACTTTTAGGTTACAGCACCTCCCTCAGTCCTAAACCTAGGGCGACTCCTAAGCCTGCTCGCTGTTCTGGGGTAATTTCTTCGCTGATTTCGAGTCCTAGGGTTTCGATGGGATCGACTTGAGATGCGGGCAAGCTTAATCTTTGCATAAAGAATTCGTCGAGTTTGCCGATCGCAGCTCCGGGCCCCGCTAACAGCAGTTGCGCTACTTCGAGTTCTTCGCTCTGGTTGAGGTAAAAGTCTACTGAGCGGCGCAGTTCGTCTGCTAGTTCTCCCAATACTTTGATCATGGCATTTGTGCCGGGATTGGCGTCTCCCGATGCGCCCATTGTATCTGTTACTGGCAGGGTCATGCCTTGCAGTTCGGTGGTGTCTCTGGTGGGGGGCAGGTTCATGGCTTGGTTGAGGGCGGTCTGGATTTGGTAGGTGCCGATCGGGATGGTACGGTTAAATTGCGGTATGCCGTCCACTACTATAGCTAACTCGGTACTGTCAAATTCTATGTCGGTCAAGACGGCGGCTTCTTGGGAGGAAAATTGTTGCAGTTGGTCTTTGAGGGTGCGGATCAGGGCAAAGCTGGTTACTTCTAGCACGTCTATAGTTAGTCCGGCTTCTTTGAAGGTTTCGATGTATGTGTCGGTAACTTCTCTGCGGGTTGCTACTAACACGACTTGCACTTTTTCTACGCCGTCGTCATCTACAAATAAGCCGATTTTTTGATAGTCTACGTCGGCGTCTTCTCTGGGAAACGGCAAGTACAGCCCTGCTTCTGCGTTCATGTAATCCCGCAGTTCTTCTTCGTTGAGTTCTGCTGGAACTGGAATTAGCCTGATGACGGCTTCGCGGCCGGGAATGGCTGTGGCTACTCGCTTGGCTTTGATTTTGTTTTCGGCGAGGATGGCACGTATTAGTTCTGCCATTCCGGGCGGATCGACTATTTGCCCTTCTTGTATTATGTCTTCTGGTACTTCTATGGAGGCGAGGATGCCTAGTTTTAATGCCTGAGCTTTCTTTTCGAGCTGAATGATGTTGATGCGATCTGGGGCTATTTCGATCCCGATTCCTGGCTGGCGTTGGGAAAGTAGACCTTTGAAAAAGTTAACCATGTGATTGGGTCGCCGGTAGTTGCTATTTTTGATGTTGCAGTTGGCCAGCCTGATTCAGCCGTTGGCTGCTTGAGGGTGATACCATTTTCGATTTTCGATCTTGAATGACCCATCGGCCAGCGGGTTTGGATTGCGGGCCGGCGACTTGCATTCTGTTTGAGAGATGGTATTAGTTCCCCGCGCGCCTGCTGTAATCTCGGTGTTGGCAGTGCTGCTGTTGGCTGTGCAGCGCTGCTGTGTCTTTGTCGCGCGATCGCTAGTTCCGATTTTATGCTATCCAATTTACTTGACAATAGCTATTCTGCGGCGAATGTCAACAAATTTCAGCTCGATCGACCCAAAAATCATAAATTCTGCCGAAAAACCCAATTTGTTAGAACTTACGCACGAACGGTCAGAAACCGGGTTTTTGGCGAGAATACTTGAAACTCGCCCACAGATTCGGTAAAAAACCCGGTTTCTTTGGTAAAAGTGCATCTCGGTCAGAAACCGGGTTTTTGGCGAGAATACTTGAGACTCGCCCACAGATTCGGTAAAAACCCGGTTTCTTTGGTAAAAGTCTCGCAGTCTCTCGCACTTGCCTTTGGCGATCGCTTTTTTTGTCTGACAGTTCCCAACACTCTCAAATTTAATTCTATGAAACGTAAATCTTGGCAACTGTTTGCTATTTTTGGTCTGGTGGGGCTGCTGCTGGCTGCTGCTGTCAGTTGTAGCAAACCGGCCGTTAATTCCTCGGCCAAGAATTCGGCAGAAATCGAGTTCTGGACCATGCAGCTTCAACCTCAGTTTACCGATTATTTCAACAAGACGATCGCCGATTTTGAGAAGGAAAATCCGGCGGTGAAGGTGCGCTGGGTGGATGTCCCTTGGTCGGCGATGGAAAGTAAGATTTTGGGGGCGGTGGCGGCGAAAACTGCCCCGGATGTGGTGAACCTGAATCCTGATTTTGCTTCGCTGCTGGCGGGGCGCAATGCTTGGCTGGATTTGGACTCTCGGATTTCGGAACAAGTTCGATCGACCTATCTGCCGAATATCTGGAAAGCTAGCGTACTCGACGGCAAGACTTTTGGCATTCCTTGGTATCTCACAACCGGGGTAACTATTTACAATACGGATTTGTTTAAAAAAGCTGGAATTGCCAAGCCTCCGGCTACCTATGCTGAGTTGGCAACTGTTGCGAAACAGGTGAAGGAGAAGACTGGTAAATTTGCTTTTTTTGCGACTTTTGTACCGGAAGATTCGGCGGAGGTTTTGCAATCTTTTGTGCAGATGGGCGTGCCTTTGGTTGACGCTAAAGGTAAGGCTGCTTTTAATACTGATAAGGGGAAGGCTGTTTTTCAGTATTGGGTGGATTTGTACAATGCTGGACTTTTGCCGCAGGATGTTTTGGTGCAGGGCCACCGCAGGGCGATCGAGCTTTATCAAGCTGGAGAAACTGCTTTGTTGGGTTCCGGGCCACAGTTTTTAAAGGCGATCGCTGACAATGCTCCGACTGTCGGTGCTGTCTCGGCTGCTGCGCCTCAAATTACCGGGGAAACCGGCAAGAAAACTGTGGCGGTGATGAATTTGGTTGTACCTCGCGACAGCAAGCGCCCCGACGATGCTGTCAAGTTTGCTTTGTTTCTGACTAATTCTCAAAATCAGTTAGCTTTTGCGAAAGCTGCTAATGTTTTGCCTTCTACGGTTGAGGCTTTGCAGGACTCTTATTTTAAGAGTGTACCGGCTGATGCCGCTCCGAGCGATCGAGCTCGCATTGTCAGCGCTGCTGGCTTAGAAAAAGCTGAGCTGTTAATTCCCCCTCTCAAGGATGTTAAGAAGTTGCAAAAGGCGATTTATGACAATTTGCAGGCGGCGATGTTGGGGGAAAAATTTGTTGAACAAGCTGTGGCTGATGCTGCTGAAGCTTGGAATCAAAGGTAGTTTTTAATTGAAGCTGGGGCGGGATTGTTTTTAGCGATCGCCCTTGCTTTTTTTGTGGCTTAACGTATAAAATTTTGTTTTTTCGAGGGAGCGCGACCATTTTTTACAAGATATTGAGAATCCCATGCGGGACATTTGACAAGTTAAAAATCAAGACTGATTGAACAGGCAAATTATCACATATTTTACTGATTGTACCAACTAACCTTTATTTATTACTTGCAAAACGAACGGAAGGTAATATCGTTTCCGGTTGCATCGGAATAATAAAATCGAGTCGTACCGCCAACAGTCAACAGTCAACAGTCAACATCACCTGACGGTGTTACCGGAAATGATATAATGTGTTATTTGACGTACATGATTGTGTCGGCTCAAGCGATGAATTAACTCTCTTTCTTTAGATGAAGTATGATTTATTTTCCGCTCAATATCATGTAAAATTGTAATTAAGCTGTTGTCGCATTTAACTTGTATGTTAAAAAGCAATTCCTCCAATGAGTGGGGGGTTCCGCCCGCCTTGAATCTACAGCATATTCTATGTAGATGTAGAGAGCGAGAAACCGGGTTTCACAGAAGAGAATCAGCAATGCGAGAACTGTAAATAAACCAGGTTTTGGGGGTATGTTCATACACCTGGAATACGCTGTACAATTTAAATGCGCGACAGCTTAAGCTACAAAAATTGCCTCAAACAAACAATTTAGTAAACCGACAGATCGAATATTATAAATAATTACGCAAACTTGATATTACACTAATTAAACGGCGCTGGTGCGGGCGCGCATTACTGAAGAAAAGAACTGCCATCGAAATAATGATTTTTCGATGGCAGCGGATACGATTAATAACCAATGACTAATCACCAATGACTAATCACCAATGACTAATCACCAATGACCAATGACCAATGACCAATGACCAATGACTAATGACTATCAATTAACCTTAACGGGCGAAACACTTACATTAGGATTTTTGACTCTTCTGAGGAGTTCTTGTCGGGCTTGTTCGGAATTTTGCCCTTTTGGCACTTGATATAATAATCTACAGGAACCGTCTTGAGGATTAGCTGCACAAATAATTAGTTGACCGCTGGGGGATGCACCTGCTGTGACAATATTGTCCCAGCTTCCTTGGGGTTGCGAGTTGTTGAGAATTCCCGATACTCGGGTGCAGCGAGTAATTGCGTCTTCTCCCGATTCATTGAAATAGTTATCGGCTATCCACAGAATAACGGGAATATTTTTGCCTTGTTGGACAGCAATTGTGGCTGGGCGGCCGCCAGCAGCGCCGCAGAAGAATGATGGGGTTTGGGCAAAGGCGGGACTGTTTGCTAAAATCGGAGCAGCCAGGGCAATAATTGACGCGCTAAAAACTGACTTTAGGAGCCGAAATTTCATGAGCAGTAATAAGCTTTTTAATTTATGGTTACTAATACTGTAAAAAGTTAGAGTGTTTGTTGCCGGGAAGATTAGGCATTTAGGGAAAAAAATCAAATTTATTCTGCAAATTTTTGCCCGTTAGCGAAGCCCTCGGAGAGGATCGCGCATACTGGTCTCATCTAGGCCAAAACTCCCGGAAAAATGTTCGCCGACACCGAGGACAGAAAATAGGTGCAGCCACAAAGGGCGAAAGCGCGAAGCGATAGGGTAAAGGCGCGGTTTTTCACCGTTTTTTGTTGAGCCTTGCCAAGACCGAGCCCGCCCCAAGCTGGAATCTGTGTTAGCATCAGTAAAAATATTCTCTTTAATAATCAACAATGGGCAATGTTCTGGTGCTCAACGCCTCCTACGAACCGCTCAACATCACCAATTGGCGAAGGGCGGTAATTTTGTTGTTGAAAGGAAAAGCAGAACAGGTAGAACACAACGGGAAATTTATTGCGCCAAACTTCCCGCTACCAACTGTGATCCGACTGCGGCATTATGTCCGAGTTCCTTATAAGGATATTCCGCTCACTCGCCGGAACATCTTGCACCGGGACGCGCACTCTTGTCAATACTGCGGTTATAGCGGGGACGATTTGACGCTCGATCACGTGATTCCTCGATCGCGCGGAGGAGGCGACAGTTGGGAAAACCTCGTCACGGCTTGTATGCGCTGCAATGTCAATAAAGGCAGCCGCACCCCGAAAGAATCGGGAATGCTGCTGCGCTATCCGCCGAGGAAGCCTCACAGCGGTCTTTATTTTGAAGTGACTAAACACGTTAAGAGCGGTATGCACAAAGAATGGCAAAAATATGTAATCGGCCTTTAAAACCCCTGTCAGCGAAAGCGCGGGGGTTTTTTGCGGAAGCTGTGATTTGTCAGGACTGCGCCAAGATGCGATCGCCCGATGTTTTAGAGTTAAATAGTTAAATAGAGAATTTACGCTCTTAAATCGGGTTTCCGATCGGCAATATTGGGTTTGATATCATTTCCGGTAACACCGTCAGGTGATGTTGGCGGTACGACTGTTAACTGTTAACTGTTGATGGTTTGAACAATACCGATACAACCGAAAACGATA
>NZ_JBARVX010000319.1:0-1704 GCF_049646505.1 Microcoleus sp. | reverse complement strand
TTGGATGTTCTCCCTGTCTTGCGGCTGGTTAGTTGGGGATTTTCAGGTGCTTGCCGTTTGCCCCGCTAATCGGCTGTTAGACCGATCGCCCCTAACTTCTATCTTAGGAAGGGTTTTGCCAAAGGGGATGGAACTTTAGGTGAATTTTAGATCCCCACACAAAATTGAGGAGTTCGATCGACTGTTGAGTCGGGAGTTGTAGCCTAAATTTGCGATCGCCCCCGGTCATTTCTTGTGGAGCGATCGGATAATGGAGCGCACTCTGCCGCAGAAACTACCCTGAGCGACATTCCAGAAATGACAATCTGTATCGGAGACGCTGCCAAAGAACTAGGCATCTGAGTCATAACTTTAAGGATGCGGGCAGATTCAGCAAAAATTCGATCGCCAGCGTTCACCTTCAGGTCAAAAAAGATTTTTCTTAACCGATATCAAACGCATTACGCCGGGAGAGTTGAATCAGCTCTGGCGATCGCATCACTGTCAACTGCGCGCCTAGTTTCTAGTCGCGACCAGAAAGAAGATTTAGTGCGCCAAGTGCAAGTATTAGAGGCGTTTAGTGCAGCCAACGGATGGAATTTTGAACCATCCAAAACTTAGGAAGCGGCTTAAATTATCAGAAATCAAAAATACATAAACTGACCTTTTTTACCTGACAAAAACAGTTAATCAAAATTTTAATAATTTGTCTGAGCAATAGGAATTACAGAGAGAAGCAATGAAGATGGAGTGGGGTTTGGGGAACTCCATAATTCAAATTAGGGGTTTCAAATAAGGACACGCTGGTTTCTCGGCACTACCTGTAGAAAAACGAGCGTGTGGGAACATAGCATCTTTCCCACACCCGTTCTCGATCGCGCTTCCTGATTTTACTCGCTTCACCCTACCAATTAGTTGAGTTGTGGCAAAAATTTAGTTAGCGTTGTTATCGTTGATGTCTAGATTTTCTATTGACAATTCTGAATCTTGTGAGGTCGGTATTCGCAGGTTTAGAAAAAATACTATTTGATTGTTATCGATATTTATATTCGTTACATTAACAATACAATTTTCTGGTAATAAATCTTTGACCGGGAATTTAGCAGACGACTGAGTTTTATATCCAGCATCCTCAAGCCATTCAGCAATATTTCTCCAGTTTTCTATCTTTTCAATGCCTTTACCCACAAAGACTTTAACGTATTTATAAATAGTGGCACACAGGTCAGTTTCCACACCCTTGGGATTCTTTTGCAGCTTTTCGGCAATTTCAGCGGGACTGTTGCCACAAAGCAACCCCCGCAGGTGCAGCTTTTCTACGGGGGTGAGAGGCTTTCCTTTAACGGCGGCCAAGTCGGAGTACAGAGTTTTTAAGTCCCAGCGGCTTTCTGCTTCGACGAAGCGATCGTTTGTGGATGCCATAAATAGGTGTGTGTAAATTTCCTGATGGAAGTCTAACATAATTCCTGATGTATATCAGGTTATTACCAGACTCAGGTAGCTTATTATACTTGAAAGCTCAACTTTAAGTGGTGCAGTTTACAAGTCAAAAAGTTGGTGGCACGGCTTTTGAGCGATTACTGATGACAGTTAGCGACCTGACAGGGGAGTGGGGCTGAATTTTGGTAATTTTCTCGCTTAGACTCTAGTTTCGGCTACTGTCGGTAATTTTTTTAATTTATTTTCTGGGTTTTGCATAATTTTGTGGATTTGCCCCTGATATAT
>NZ_JBARVX010000318.1:0-9313 GCF_049646505.1 Microcoleus sp. | reverse complement strand
ACTAAGAGGGCGGGCACGGGGGCACCGCCCCTACTGACTACTGACTACTGACTACAAAATTTAGACTTCTTCTAAATCTTGTATATCCTCATCGTCATCGAGTTCCTCATCATCAATATCTGGCTCGACAGGAGCGACAGAATTAGCAGAAACTACAGCCCCAGTATCAAGTCGTTCCCGCACTAGCCGCTGGATCTCATCTTTAAATTCGGTATTTTCTTCCATGCGCCGAATCACGTTGTCGCGTCCTTGAGCAATGTTATCGCCGTTGTAACTGTACCAAGAACCTTTTTTAGTAATTACTCCCATTTCGTCGGCCAAGTCAGTCAGACAGCCTAAAGTAGAAATTCCTTTGCCAAATACAATGTCAAATTCGGCAATGCGGAAAGGCGGAGCAACTTTATTTTTAGCAACTTTAACTTTCGTGCGGTTGCCGTATTCTTCTGTACCTTTTTTCAAGCTTTGAATGCGGCGAATGTCGAGCCGGACGCTGGCGTAGAATTTGAGTGCGTTACCGCCAGTGGTTGTTTCGGGGTTGCCGTAGGTTATGCCGATTTTCTGCCGCAATTGGTTGAGGAAAATGACGGTACAGCCGGATTTGCCGATGTTGCCGGTGATTTTCCGCAAAGCTTGGCTCATCAATCGCGCTTGCAAACCCATGTGGGAGTCGCCCATGTCGCCTTCGATTTCGGCGCGGGGCACTAGGGCGGCTACGGAGTCAATGACTACGATATCGACGGCGACGGAGCGCACGAGTTGATCGACAATTTCTAGGGCCATTTCGCCGGTATCCGGCTGGGAAACTAGGAGATTTTCAATATCGACACCTAATGCTGAAGCGTAGGTGGGATCGAGGGCGTGTTCGGCATCGACGAAGGCTGCGATACCGCCGGATTTTTGGACTTCGGCGATCGCGTGGAGCGCTAGAGTGGTTTTACCGGAACTTTCCGGGCCGTAAATTTCAATAACTCGACCTTTTGGCAAACCGCCACCCAAAGCGATGTCCAGTGTCAGGGCTCCGGTGGAGATGGTTTCTACCTTCATGCGAGTGGAGTCTCCCAATCGGACGATCGCTCCTTTACCAAAGCTGCGCTCGATTTGGGACAATACGGAAGTTAAGGCTTTTTGCTTTTCTGTGTTTTCAGCAGTTTTTGTAGAAGCTTCTTTTTTTGCCATTTGCGGTACGCGGGTAGACCCCTTGCGGAGCTTGTTGATTAACTGTACAACACGTATGTTAGCAGTTATTTTTGGGGTCTGGAGGTTCTGGGAGCATTTGCTGGAAGATTGTTGGTTTTGAACCGTTTCAGCCTGATGCTGCCTTCAAAATGCTCTTGTTGAGACGGAACTTGCAGCACGGGCGATCGCCCGTGCTGCTGTAGAGATAGCTCTCAAACCTTGCACCAGCAATTTGCCCTTATATGTCTGCAAAAATCTTAACTTTGCATCCGTCCATTTCTGATTCCTTGTGTTATTCTAATAATTGTGCATACCGGAACGAGACTCAGAACGCAGGTTCTTCTGGTAGCGCTGCCAATTGGTAGCACACAAATCCTCATACTTAATCTCAGATTAAGATGAGGTGCGTTCAAATATAAACCATTTAGTAAAACTTGGAGGTGATGCCCATGATAGAAAGTAGTAAACGCATGGGTCATCAGATTGGAAACTACCGGCTGTGCGCCGGGGCCGCTCACTAGCAGTCAGCCGTCGTTTCCAACTGGAAACGAATTCCACGGGGAACCAGGCTGAGCTAGGGATTCTCCCGGCAGTCAGGTTCTAATCTGAAGACCCGCTAGACCGCTCTCATAAATAGTGTTACATCTTGAGTATTAAAACTTGAGCCTCAACACTGTTTTTGAGAGCGGATAGTTTTTTGTAGGATTTTCCGCAGGTGGGCTGTGAATATGCCACACTCATCCCAAAATACCAAAAAAAAAATGGCTGACCTACTTAACAATACGGAAATTCAAGAGCGCGCCAGTCAATTGTCAGGCTGGACAGTTGAAGGCAAGCAACTGCAATGTACCCGTTTATTTAAAGATTTTATCGAAGCGATCGCCTTTGTGAATAAATTGGTCGCCCCCTCAGAAGCCGCAGGACATCACCCAGACATAGAAATCTCCTACAACAAAGTTACAGTTAACTTGACAACTCACGATGCCGGAGGCTTAACTGAGAAAGACTTTGCCCTAGCCCAAGAAATTTCTACGCTACATTAAAAGAGTTAGCCTTTGCCCGACAGGAGCCGCTGCATCTAGCGACAGTCCCCGATCGCAAAAAGCTCGCCAATCAAAAAATCGACTCTGGGTTAAAATCGGGTGTGAGAAAGTCGAGATGCAAAAAGTCCAATGTATAAAAGGCTGTTCGCCATCCTCCGACCATGATCGTATTTGAAAAGCCAGAGTTCTTGAACGAGTCTGCAGAAAGAACCGATCTTATAGAAAAGCTTCTGGATATTGGCGCTGCTTTGTCGAGCGCTCAAGATTTAGGCGGTTTGTTAAATTTAATTTTATCCAAAAGTAGGGAAATTACCTGCAGCGATGCGGGTAGCGTTTACTTAGTAGATCGCAGCGACGAAAAACCTAAGCTGCTGTTCAAGGTAGCCCAAAACGCTTCTAAACCGAGACTGTCGTTTAAAGAGTTTACGCTGCCGCTGACAGACAAAAGTTTGGCGGGTTACGTAGCCATTACAGGTCAAAGTTTGAACCTGTCGGATGCCTACGACTTACCCCCAGGCGTACCTTACCAGCTAGATACCAGTTTTGACAGGGATATTAATTACCGCACTTGCTCGGTAATGGTGCTGCCGATGCAAAACCGAGAGGGCGAGACAATCGGCATACTGCAATTGATCAACCGCAAAACAAAGGCAGATGCGGTGCTGACAGCCGAGAATGCTTGGGAATCGACGCAGCAGTATTCTTTGTGGGAAGAAAGAATAGTTCGCTCGCTCGCATCTCAAGCAGCAATCTCGATCGAGCGCAATCAACTCCAAGAAAGCATAGAACACTTGTTTGAGGGCTTCGTCAAAGCCTCAGTGCAAGTCATAGAAGCTAGAGACCCCTGTACCTACGGCCATTCAGAACGAGTCGCAGCCCTGACAGTGCGCCTGTCAGAAGAAGTAAACGCCGTCAGCAACGGATGGCTGCGCTCCGTCTACTTTAACAACCGCCAAATTCAAGAAATTCGCTACGCAGCCCTGCTGCACGATTTTGGTAAAATCGGAGTGCCAGAAGCAGTTTTGACCAAGCAGAAAAAACTCTACCCCGCACAGCTAGAAATCATCCGCCACCGGTTTGGCTTAGCTCAGCGGACAATGGAAATGGAATGCGTCCAGTCTAAATATAAATACTTGCTAGAGCATTCAGCCTACCGAAAACATCCCAGCGAAGAGCCAGAGTGCAGTCAATGCCAGCAAATAGAACAGCTAGACGCCAAGCTAGCAGAAGCGAAAACCAGATTGGCTCAATATTGGGAAGTTCTGATCGAAGCCAACGAACCTCACATTTTGGCAGCAGAACCCTTACATCAACTGCGAGAACTTTCTCGGCAAACTTACAGAGATATCGACGGGGCAGTTAAACCCCTGCTGAGTCCCGACGAGATCGTGCAATTGATGGTGTCGAGGGGCAACCTGACACCGGAAGAACGATCGGCAATAGAATCTCATGTAACTCACACTTACGAATTTCTCAGCCAAATTCCGTGGACAAAAGATTTAAAAAATGTTCCCCAAATCGCCTACGGACACCACGAAAAACTCGACGGTACCGGCTATCCGCGAGGACTGAAAAACTCGGAAATCCCGATTCAGGCGCAATTAATGACGATCGCCGATATTTACGACGCCCTGACAGCGGGCGATCGTCCCTACAAACGAGCTCTGCAGACAGAGGCAGCGATGAAAATTTTGCGGCAAGAAGCAGCCCACCACAAAATCAACGCCGATTTGTTAGAATTGTTCGATTGCCGCCAAGTCTTTAGCGTCCTGGGACACAGCTTGGATGTTAAGGTCGAATCAGCCTAGACGACTCGGGCGTGCTGTGCTAAAAAGTAGAGAGGCGATCGGGATTATTAGTGTCAGCCTAAATCTAGCAAGGTTTTGACGCAGTTGATGGCAGGTAAAAAAACACGCTCTCTGCAGTAGCCGATCGCATCCATACACTCAGTAAGCCGGAAAAATCCCAAGAAAAATCGAATTTTAGGTAGTTTTGCAGTATGCTAGTCGAGCAACTACTGACCGCATAGAAGACTAGAAAAGTTTCTTTGTAATCGGTGTGAGGATGAGAGTGAATATGTCGAAATTTTTGTGGAGTTACCTATTAATCAGCCCAGCAGTCTTAGGAGCTACCCTAGTAGTTTCTTCGAGCGCGGTGGCAGCAAACGCTCAGCCCGGTGCTGATGCGCTCAAGCCTCAAGCTGCCAAAGCTGAAACGGCCCAAACCTCGGAAGCGAAAGTCAATGCTTTAGCAGCGGTTGACGAAACTACCGCAGCAGCCGATCGAATCGAAGAAAATTCCCCAATCGCCGGCATCGAAACAGAGCCAGCGATTGCAGCTTCAAGCACGGCTGCAACAGAAAGCGCGATCGCCACAGCCAACACAGCCCCCGCAGCGGAAAATCCCCAAGCTGCAGCATCAAAACCTGCAACTGAATCTTTAGCAGTTGAGCCAACAGTCGCTCAACCGGTAGAAAATTCAGCGGCTGCGAAACTAGAAAATCCAGCCCCGACAGCTACCGCTACCTCAGAGATCCTCGGTGCAGTTCAATTAGAAACTACCGCCCCGGCAGTAGCAGCACCGGCAGAACCAACAGCCGCAGCGCCAGCAGAACAAACAGCACAGGCTGAACCTGTAGCACAAACTGTCGCACCGCAAGCTCAAAACCCAGCCGCCACATTAGAGCAGCTCAACCAATACAGCAGCGAAGGGGCAGCAGGCGGCGAAACTCAAGGTCAAGTCACCTCAGTATCGCAACTTTCCGACGTGCGGCCCACAGACTGGGCATTCCAAGCACTGCAATCCCTAGTCGAGCGCTACGGCTGTATTGCCGGGTATCCCGACGGCACCTTCCGCGGCAACCGGGCAATGACCCGCTACGAATTCGCCGCCGGTTTAAACGCTTGCTTAGACAAGGTTAGCGAGCTAATCAGAGGAGGCAGCGGCAACTTAGCTACGAAAGATGACTTGGCAGCCCTCCAACGGCTCCAAGAAGAATTTGCAGCCGAACTGGCAACCCTGCGCGGCCGAGTCGATGCTCTCGAAGCTCGGACATCCGAACTCGAAGCCAACCAATTCTCAACTACTACCAAACTGACTGGGGAAGCAATTTTTGCCCTCAGCGACGACTTTGGCGGCTCCGATGGCTTGTTTGGCAGAGATAATGAAAGAATCATCGGCAGGGGTAGCAATGAGACCGTCTTCCAACAGCGGGTACGTCTCAACTTAAATACCAGCTTCACCGGCAGAGACTTGTTACTTACCAGGCTTCAAGTCGGCAACGGTCAAAGATTTAACCTTGGGGCTACCAGCGAAGGCACTCAAACTTGGAACGTAGTCGGCAGAACCGACAACGTTGTTGCCCTAGACACCTTGCTATACAAGTTTCCCGTGGGCGATAGACTCAACGTTACCCTGGCAGCTAACGCTGGCGTTTGGGACGACATTATGCCGACTGTCAACCCTTACTTTGAAGACTTTGACGGCGGTAACGGCTCCCTGAGCACCTTCGGACAGCGCAACCCGATTTACCGCTTGGGCGGCGGTGCGGGTATCGGCTTTGACTATGCCTTCGGCGGCAGGGGCTTGCTGGGCGGCGTGTTCGGCCCAACTTCTCTGTCCTTCGGCTATTTGGCCTCAAGTGCAGCCAATCCTAGCAAGGGTGCAGGCTTGTTCAACGGCGATTACGCGGCGATGGGCCAGTTGACTTTTACCCCCGGACGCAACTTGCAAGTTGCTTTCAACTACAACCACGGTTACTTTAGCCGAGGTAACTTCGGGTTTGACAACGCTTTGGGAAGCGGCCCCGATAATCTCGGCGGTTTCACCGGTACCGGCTTGGCTAATTCCATCAACGGTTTGAGCGACGGCTTCCCCGGCTTCCGAGCTCGGAAAGTTGTCAGCAACTCCTACGGCGCCCAAGCTTCGTTCCGCCTCAGCCCGAGATTTATCATTGGCGGCTGGGGTGGTTTAACGAATGCTCGCATTCTCGGCATCGGCGATGCGAGAATTTGGAACTACGCTGTCACCTTGGCTTTGCCCGATTTAGGAAAAGAAGGCAACTTGCTGGGCTTTGTGGTAGGTCGCCAGCCTTACTTAGATAAACTTGAGGCTCCCGGCAATTTGGATAACTTCAGAAATGACCAGTCGTGGCACTTTGAAGGTTTCTACAAGTTCAAACTTTCGGACAACATTGCTGTGACTCCGGGTGTGATTTGGATTACTAACCCCAATCAAAACGATCGCAACGATGACATCATTATTGGTACTCTGAGAACTACTTTCACGTTCTAAGAGCCGATTAGATGAGGCAGGGCGGGTCATACCCTCTCTGCTGGCAAATATAGCCAAATTTAGCCCTGCTTATTGCAGGGCTTTTTTGTGCGCTGGACGAATTCCTATGAAAGTCGATTAAGTTCAGTGGAAAACCGGGGTATAATAAAAAGCTAGGAGTTAGAATTTTGAACTCAATATTATTGAGGAAGATTTTAATGTCTGACTTCGGATTAGAGAATTCTGGTTAACAAAGCAATCATGGTAGAACTCTCCTGTAAAAGCGAATACGCAATCTTAGCTTTGCTGGAACTGGCTGATTGCTACGATGAGGGCGAGCCCCTGCAAATTCGCCAGATAGCGGCTCAGCAAAATATTCCCGATCGATATTTAGAACAGTTGCTGGCTACCATGAGACGCTGCGGGCTGATTCGCAGCCAGCGAGGAGCTAAGGGCGGTTATATCTTGGCCAGGGAACCGTGGAAAATTACACTGCTGGAAATTATTAACTGTCTCGAAGGCTCAGAATTCGATCGCTCCCAAAAAGACTCGCCCGCTCAAACTGTAGAAAGTGCTGTAATTTGGGAGGTTTGGCAAGAAGCCCGATCGACTGCCAACTCCGTTTTGCAAAAATATACGCTACAGGATCTGTGCGAAAAACGCAATGGCAGGCGGCAGCTCGATATCATGTATTACATCTAGTTAGTATTGCCAACTAGGAATTAACATATACTTTCAACAACAAACTGACACAGATTATGCGTATTGCTACCGACATTACAGAATTGGTGGGGCACACGCCCCTGGTGCAACTCAACCGCATTCCCCAAGCCGAAGGCTGCTTGGCTCGAATCGTGGTCAAACTCGAAGGCATGAATCCGGCAGCATCGGTAAAAGACCGGATTGGTGTGAATATGGTCAATCAAGCCGAGGCCCAAGGGCTGATTGCTCCAGGAAAAACGGTTTTAGTAGAACCGACTTCTGGCAATACCGGAATTGCTTTGGCAATGGTGGCGGCGGCGAAGGGCTACCAGTTGATTTTGACAATGCCTGATACGATGAGCACGGAACGCCGATCGATGTTGCGAGCTTACGGAGCCCAACTAGAACTGACTCCCGGCATTGAAGGCATGAGCGGCTGCATCCGCCGCGCTCAAGAGATTGTGGACAAAACTCCCGATGCGTATATGTTGCAGCAGTTTCGGAATCCAGCCAACCCGGAGGTTCACCGTTCGACAACGGCTGAGGAAATTTGGGCAGATACCGACGGCGAGGTGGATTTCTTGATTTCTGGAGTCGGCACTGGCGGTACGATTACGGGTGTTGCAGAGGTACTCAAGTCGCGGAAACCCGAGTTTAAGGCGATCGCCGTTGAGCCGGCCAACAGTCAGGTACTGTCGGGCGGAAAGCCAGGGCCTCACAAAATTCAAGGTATTGGTGCTGGTTTTGTGCCACCGGTGCTGAATGTGGAGGCGATCGACGAGGTGATAATTGTTACCGATGACGAGGCGATCGCCTACGGGCGCCGCTTAGCCAGAGAAGAAGGACTTTTGTCCGGTATTTCCAGCGGTGCGGCACTCTGTGCCGCCTTAAAAGTCGGCAAGCGTCCAGAAAATGCCGGGAAATTGATTGTGATGATTCAGCCTAGCTTTGGCGAACGCTATCTGAGCACTCCCTTGTTCCAAGAGCCCGAACAGAATTTTGCGATGGCCCTCAACTAAGTCAGCTTCCGGCGCAAGTCGCAGCAACTTTTAGCAGGGCGTAGAGTTTACGCCCTGCTGTTGTTTGTAGTGAGGAATGCAAGTCCTGATTAATATCAAATTTGCAGAAAGAATATTGTCGGCGATCGCAATTGTGCCAGCCAGAGGAATGAAAGTCCTGTTTAACACAAATCCGTCAAGAGAAGACCAAAGTCGGATGCTGCGAACTTTTTCAAGACTTAATATTTTTATAAAATGGATTTATAATAATTTGAAAACAAAAGTTTTTTACCGACAACTTTTGACATTTATATCAAATAAATAACTAATACTTTAGCAAAAAATGATATTTTTGTCAAGCACTTTTTCGCAGATTATCTAGATTTCAAGGAAATAAGAGCGTGTCTTCCGTTAGCAATCACTACAAAACCCTAAAAATTAGCCCAACAGCAACACAAGCCGAGATTAAACAAGCATACCGCCGTTTAGTCAAACTATTTCATCCAGACAGCCAGAGTAAAATAGCCGGTCACGAAGAAATTATCCGTCTCAATGCAGCCTATGAAATATTAGGAGATGCCAAGCAAAGACAATCCTACGATCGCCAAATTTCCCCAGAAAGCGAAGAATTGCGATCGCCCAGCGCGTCCAACTTCAGCCGCCAGCGACAACAAACAGCGCGGGATGCCGACGAACAAATGGAACAGTGGCTGATTAAAGTATACAAACCAGTCAATCGAATGCTCAACAGCATTTTGAAGCCGCTGAAAAAAGAAATAAACGAATTGTCAGCAGATCCCTTCGACGACGAACTGATAGAAAAGTTTCAAGCTTATATCGAAACCAGCAGCGAATTTCTTGAAAAAGCTCACAACTTTCTCAGATCCATGCCCAATCCATCAAATTTAGCCGGAGTTGCAGCCCATCTCTACTACTCGATCGATCGAGTCGGAGACGGAATAGAAGAATTGCATTTATTTACTCTAAATTATGACGATCGCCATTTGCACACAGGTCAAGAACTTTTTAGAATTGCCTCTAGACTGCGGCGGGAAGCACAGGATGAATTGAAAATTAGAACTTAGTTAGTTGAAGGAGAGGGGGAGAGGGGGAGAATGGGAG
>NZ_JBARVX010000317.1:0-22347 GCF_049646505.1 Microcoleus sp. | reverse complement strand
ATGAATGATTTTTACCAGTCGCCACCTATCTCGGCGCAATTTTCAGTTGTTCGATTCACAGTCAACAGTCAACAGTCAACAGTCAACAGTCAACAGTCAACAGTCAACAGTCAACATCATGAGGAGTGCAACCGGAATTGATATAAAAGCCCGTTTCTAGCTCCAACTCGGTCGATCGAATTTAATACCAATTACTTGCGCCCGCGCAACTTTCGCCCCGCAGCCAGCATCGCGCCGCCCGCCATCAAACCCGCCACAGTCATCGGTTCGGGAACTGCTTCAGCTTTTATTGTCCCCACAGAACCGCCTTTAATAAATACAGCAGAATCTAAATTACCGTCACCAATATCTTTAATGCGGATGCTGAGAACATTCCTCTGATTTTGCTTGAGCAAACCCTCAAAACCTAAAACTTTAGTAAAACCGTCCAGCCTAATGATGTTAGCAGCAATACCTGTCAAACTTGGGTTATCAATATAGTCTGGGTGATCGGTAGAGCGATTATTTGGATCGGGAACAAGATGATTAATTGTAACTGTTTTCCCGTCGCTCAACTTTGCCAAATTAGTGCCGTTCAGCAGCAGTTCAAAACCGTCATTAAATTCAGAGCCCCCGAACTCAGGAAACTCCTCAGAAGCAAATACATATTCAAAAAATAACTTTTCGACCGTGGAATTAGCAAAAAAACTGAGATTGAGCTGAGTCAAATCTCCCTCTTCGCCCTTTGGCCCAAAGTCCGTGTTTAAATCGCTGCTGTTGGTAATTACGTTATCTTTCCGATTCTGACCCGGTATATCGGTGACTTTTCCTGTGCTGAGAACAACACCCGATCGCAAACCAAAGGGGTCATCAGTAAAAGTACCAAAAGCAGCCGGATTTCCCGTAATTGAAATAGAGAAATCACTCAATCCTGCTGTATTAGTTCCTAACAAATTATTTTTCAAATTCTCAGTGTTATTAGTTGCCCCTACCGAAAATGCCATTGCCGGCGCTGCCAACAAGCTCATAAGTCCCGTCAGTGTAGCAGTTAAGCTAGCCGTTTTATGAAAAGTTATCATAATTTTTTGGCGATAATCACCAAGCTGATTCAATGCACTACTTCATTTTCACATTATATAAGTATCAATGTCTAGTGCCTTTACAAGGACTTTATATTTAAGTATATTTACGGTTTTTGTGGTTAATTGTGTTGGGTGTTCTTTGGTAGTTAGTCAGTCAATAAACCTCAATACAAAAATATGGATGCCAAAATACACGCAGACAGATTAATAATTTCCTGATTTACGGACTGCATACCAATGAAACCGGGTTTTTATACGGTTGGCGGCCACAATTACTATTGACAGATGACTGATGGCTAAAACCCTTTTGCTTCTCCTTCCCCGCGCGGATCTGCAGATCCTTCCAACCAACCATCAGGCGTCAGGACGATCGCATTAGCATTTCCCCAGCCGTCGCGTTCCACAATTTGGTGTCCCCGCCCGCGCAACTCCGATAGCGTCGCCGCATCAAAACCTCCGCGTTCCACCATCAGGCGATCGGGCTGCCACTGGTGGTGAATTCTCGGTGCAGATACAGCCTCGCCGACATTCATCTCGTAAACCAACACATTCAGCACAATCTGCAACACCGTGGTAATAATCGTACTACCTCCGGGAGCACCGGCAGCGAGGCGAAATTTGCCATTTTCTGTGACAATCACCGGTGTCATGCTGGATAAAGGAGTTTTTCCAGGGGCGATCGAATTTGCCTCACCGCCCACCAAACCAAACAAATTCGGCACTCCCGGCGCAGCGGCAAAATCGTCCATCTCGTTGTTGAGCAAAATTCCCGTACCCGCCGCCACCACCGCAGCCCCAAAACCGCCATTCACCGTAAACGTCAAACTCACCACATTCCGATCCGAGTCAACTACCGTCAGGTGAGTAGTTTCTGGCGACTCGTACACAAAGCGGCTCAAAGTTTCAGCATCAACGGCTTTTACTTCGCCCGAAGGTTTGGCTTTTGACATTTCGATTTGCGATCGGCGAAATTTGCCATAATTCTTGCTAGTCAAAGCTGCAACCGGTACGCTGACAAAATCGGGATCGCCCAAATACTCAGCCCGATCGGCATAAGCAATTCGCATCGACTCCGCCAGTAAATGCAGCGTATCTGGACTTTTCCTCCCCAATTTCTTAATATCCGTATCTCCGAGGATATTTAAGATTTGCAACAAATGAACGCCGCCGGAAGAAGGAGGCGACATCGCGCAAATTTGGTAAGTGCGAAAGTTACCGCAAACCGGATTGCGCCAAATCGGCGTATAGTTTTTCAAATCTTCGAGAGTGATAATGCCGCCGTTTTTAGCCATGTCGGCGGCGATCGCCCGCGCAATATCCCCGCGATAAAAACTTTGCGGATTTTGAGAAATTTGTCGCAAAGTCCGCGCCAAATCCCGCTGCACCAAAAGTTCTCCCGGCTGGTATAAAATGCCGCCGCGAGTAAAAATATCCCGTGCCGCCGGATTCTTTTCGATCGCACCCATTCTCCCCCCAACAGCCTTTGTGAAGCGGGAACTTACCGGAAAGCCATTTTCCGCAAGGGCGATCGCCTGCGCCACCACCTGCGCCCAAGGCAACCTCCCGTACTCGCGGTGCACCGTATAAAGTCCAGCCACCGTACCCGGAATACCCGCAGCCAAATGCCCGTCCAGACTTGCCCTAGGGCGCACCTTGCCTTGCTTGTCCAGGTACATATCGCGCGTTGCTCGTTTGGGCGATCGTTCCCGGAAATCCAGCGCTTGCACAGTCCCCGTTTCGGCCCGCCGCAGCAGCAAAAAACCCCCGCCCCCGATACCCGCCGAAAAAGGTTCCACCACCGAAATCGCCAAAGCCGTAGCAGCCGCCGCATCCACCGCATTGCCACCCTCTTGCAACACCCTCAGCCCCGCAGCGCTCGCCAGAGAATGAGCCGAAACAACCATGCCCTGTTTGCTGCGCTGTGGCTGCAACTGCTGCTGGCAGCCGCCGAACAGCAAAACCGTTAGGAAACAAGTATAAATTCGCACTTTACCGCTTAACTTAAAAAACATTCGCCCCCCCATTTTTCAGTTAATTTTACAGCAGACTTTTAATAACATCATCCTAAAGACATAGATTAAATCTCAATTAAAATACAATAATTAATAGCTACAAAGTTACTATTTCAATTAGTCCGATAGTTTAACTACAATACTCCCGACACTTTTTGAGGTGGCGACCAAAACCCGGATTCTACCGTTAATATTTCACAGAATGGAGAATATCCCACCCTAATCATACCGATTGTCGTTACCTAAATCTCCTAAAAACCCTCACCGCGATACCGCTCTTAGAATAAATTCCCTGACTGAGAGCGGTATCGCGCGCGTGAGGGTTTCACCAGAAATGGGCAATAACAATAATTCTACCGTTGGCGATTAAAAGCTGTCCCGACTATTATGATATCAAAAGTTAATTCAATGAATTTAATCTAAAAAAATTAACAAGGTTATATAATGGTGGAACGATAGTCTTGTTAACAGTGCGTACAAAATACGATCGGACAAAAATAGCATGGGAGTATTTTCGACTTTAAAAAAGCATTTTTTTAAGACTTGCGAGCGTTAAAGTAAAACACAGATGCTCCTAATAGCATCCTATTTCTGTACGTGCCTAAACGCGAGGCGGTGGAAAGAAGCTGGAACGATCGACACGATAACAACAGTCTGGCTGGAAAGTTAACAGCTCAAACAAAGCCTTGGAAATCGCACTAGATCGCACTTCGTGGCTTTCAAAGCCTGCAATTTGCAGTTTATGTATAAAACTCCTACTTTCTAAGTATTTTCATGGAAGCTTCATTCCTAAGTGGCGAAAACCATACTTAAAATAACAACTACCAAATCCTAGCTAATTCAATTCATGAACAACGAAAAAGTCAGTATAATTATTCCTGCATTTAATGCAGCAGATACTCTAGCCGAAACAGTTTTTTCCGCAGTCAACGGTACTCACAAGCATTTAGAAATTTTAATTATTGATGACTTCTCTACAGACGCTACAGCCCAAATTGCTACTAAACTTGCCGAGCAAGATTCCCGAATTCAATACTTCCGAAATTGCGAAAATTTTGGAGTTTCTAAAGCTAGAAATTTAATGATACATCGAGCAACGGGCAAGTATGTAGCGTTTCTCGACAGCGACGATACCTGGGAAGCAAACAAGCTAGAAGTTTGTTTAAAAATGCTCGAAGACAATCCCGAAGTCAAAGCTGTGGCTCATGCTTTGCGATATTTAGACAAGCACGGCAACAAGTTGGGCTATATTGCCACCTATCCTACAACTAAAGCAGAAATGCAGGGGATTAAGGAGACAGGTGAAAGTCCTTGGGTTTTTCCGTCTTCTGTGGTAGTCGATCGCTCTATTCTACTCCAAGAAGGTGGCTTTGCAGAAGATTGGCAGGTAGGAGAAGATACAGAATTATTTACCAAAATTGCTCAAAAGCACGGCTTGTTAGCGACAAAGACACCTTTAGGAAATTATCGAATTAGAGGGAACTCTCTGACAGACAAACACTGGCTGAAAAAGCGCATAGCTGCTGATTGTGTCAAGGAAAACCAACTGCGGCGCTTGCGGGGAGAACAAGAGTTATCGCTCAACGAGTACGAACAGGTATGTTTTAATAATTTGCCACGGTTGAAAAAATTTAACAAATTTCGAGAAGTTTTGGCACTTCACTACATGAGAAAGCTGGGACAAAGCTGGTTAAATCGGGAGGTTTTGCAGACTTTAATTTACGGCGTTGCTACCACAGTGCTGTCTCCGAAAGCTGCTGTGAATAAATGGAAATGGATAAAGACTCACGATCCGTTGGGCGATTTAACTGTAGAAGACACCAGTGATTCGGTAGAATTGAACTCCCAGCAATCGTCCCAAATCGGCGGGAAATCGTAGAGGAGATTGTGTCCGGTCAATTGACCGCAATAAGATTGGTTCGCGCCGGCCCAATGCGAGTCCGCTTTGATTCTGCAGACGGTCGTCCGCACTACGAACCTTTTTTTTGTTACGATCGTAGACCGGAGATGATATCAAACCCCTTTTTTAGGCAGAAAGTAAAAGCAAAGATTTAGAAAAAATTCTATTTTGTACTTTCTGCTTTTCAGAGGACGATCGCCTTTTTACTTTAAACTTGATGAAATTTATGGACTGGCAAGAAGTTTCTGGCAACTGGGTATTAATTCCCTCTAAACCGATCGCGATCGTACACTTTCTCGGCGGTGCATTTGTGGCGAGTGCGCCGCAACTAACCTATCGCTGGCTGTTAGAGGCTTTGGGAAATCAGGGATATGTTGTAGTCGCAACACCGTTTGTCAATACTTTAGATCATATTGCGATCGCCCGCGATGTCCTCAACAAATTTGAAAATGCGATCGATCGCCTGCGCGCCACTAAATTGCTCAAATCTTCCTATCTCCCCATCTACGGGATAGGACACAGCATGGGATGCAAACTGCACTTGCTGATCGGTTCTGTATTTGACATAGAAAGGGCAGGCAATATTCTGATTTCTTTCAACAATTATGCAGCCTCCGAAGCCATTCCCATCGTCGAGCAAATTTCCCCCGTCTTTAAAGTAGAGTTTACCCCTTCCCCGCAAGACACCAATCGCCTAGTGCAAGATAGCTATCAAATCCGGCGCAATCTTTTAGTCAAATTTAACGGCGACAACATCGACCAAACCCTGCTGCTGACAAATCTGCTCAAACCGAGATTTCCCGACATGATTACAGTTCAGACTCTGGCCGGCAACCATCAAACGCCATTAGGTCAAGATGTTAGCTGGCCTGTGGGTCAAATTTTTACGCCCTTCGACGCGATCGGGCAATGGGTCAAACAAGAAGTGTATCGGGAATTAAATCAATTAAAACGGACAATTCTGCTGTGGCTTAATCCGCTCTCCCGCGTTTGAGATTTGAGATTTGAGATTGTGGAAGAGCTCCCAATACGGTTCACTTAAGACAGATCCCCCCCTTAAAAAGGGGAGTAGGGGGTGGGACAAGAAGCTCTTAAAGTCCCCCTTCTTAAGGGGGATTTAGGGGGATCTCCGGGGCATAAATAGTGTTAAGTAAACCGTATTGGAATTGCTCCCACGGATAAATATGGGGGCTGGTGATTCAGACACATAGCATAAAGTTACAGCTAACGTCCCACAAAGCCCACCCATGAGCGGGGTTGGGATGATGGACAGCATATAAAACAGACGCTCCCCTTAGCCTATATATCAGCCTGAATTCAGTATTATAAAACTTTATTAAGTTTGTAAGCAGTAGTAAACAATAGTAGTATCATATAGTCAAAATCGTCAACTGAGAGAATTATTGCGATCGTCAAAAAAATGGAGAGTCTGAATGCAACTAGCAGAGAGACACATCATTAAATCCACCGACAATCGTTTTGTTAAAATTGATGAATTAGCCTTTAAATCCAAAAATTTGTACAACGCGGCTAACTACCTTATCCGTCAAAGTTTTGTCTATGGATGGGGTTATATCAATTACAACGAAATGAACCGTTTGATGAAATCTCATCAAGCATACAAGGAATTACCAGCCAAGGTAAGTCAACAAACATTGATGATATTGGATAAGAATTGGAAATCTTTTTTTGAAGCAGTCAAAGCTTACAAAATTGAGCCGACGAGATTCACGGGTCGCCCGAAATTACCGAAGTACAAAGATAAAGTCAAGGGTCGGAATATTCTCGTCTATACAATTCAGGCAATTAGTAGGAAGCAACTAAAGAAAGGAATTATCCAGCTTTCCGGTACGAATATCTCAATAAAGACTCTTGTAAAGCCCGAACAAATTTGTCAAGTTAGACTGGTGCCAAAATGTGATTCCTATGTGATTGAGGTGATTTATAATGCCTGTACTGAGCCGGAGTCCACCCTTGATGAAAATCAGAAAGAATCAGTAGCTAGTATAGATTTAGGATTGAATAATTTAGTGGCGTTAACTTCAAATCAGCCGGGATTTGTCCCTTTACTGATTAACGGGCGACCTCTGAAATCAATTAATCAATTCTACAACAAGCGTAAGGCGCAGCTACAATCTCAGTTAAAAGGAAATCGTCAAACCTCATCACGCCTTGGGCGCCTCACTCGTTGTCGCCATCAAAAAGTCGATAATTACTTGCACCACGCGAGTCGGCAAATCATCAATCTGCTCGGATCACAAAAGATAGGAATGCTAGTAATTGGCAAAAACCTACAATGGAAAAGTGAGATTAATTTAGGAAAGAAAACTAATCAAAACTTTGTCAGTATTCCTCATGCTCGACTAATTGAAATGTTGAAATACAAAGCTGAATTGATCGGAATAAAAGTAATAGAGCAAGAGGAATCCTATACTTCCAAATCGAACTTCCTGAATTTAGATCCAATTCCTGTGTATGGGAATATTGATGCTCACGATGTCACATTTAGTGGGAAGCGAATTAAGAGAGGATTGTACAAAACATCGTGCGGTCGATTGATTAACGCTGATGTTAACGGGTCTTATAATATTTTGAGAAAAGCAATCCCAAATGCCTTCAGCAATGGGATAGAGAGCTGCGTAGCTCAGCCGAGGCGGGTTAATCCGCTCGAAGTGAAAGCGAAAGGGGAGGGACTCAATGCCTCCCGTGTCATGTAATAGATGACTATACTTTTACCAGCTATTAATAGGGTGGCATTTTAGCTAGCGGGTGAGCTTAAATTGTTAAAGGGATGTTTTCGCTATGCACTCATAGCGAAAAAGATCCTACTTTTCCGACTTTTCCGACTTTAAAGATCCTACTTTTCCGACTGACATGAGCCTGAGCGGTGAGTCAACATAGTGATAGGTGCATCTGAGACTAGGTAAATTACTGCCTAAATTAATCGCAAGTTGTTTGTCCACCTAGAGTTTCAGGCTCCAGAGATGTTAAGTTGTAGTTCTGCACCAATTCCTTGCTCATGCACTCAAGATATAGATTCAGCTTTTTGGAAATTATGGCAGCAGCATCAAAATTATCTTTACCGTTGCTGTCGCAAGTGGATGGGAAATCCAAGCGATGCCGAAGATGCCCTCAGTCGGGCGATGCTCAAAGCTTGGGAGAAAGCAAGAGAGGGTAAAGATGATATCAAAAACTTTAAGGCTTGGTTAACCAAACTGACTTATAACGTTTGCGCCGATATCCATCGAGAGCGCCACAGAAGTGCAGTAGGAGTTGAGAGTTTAGAC
Source organism: Microcoleus sp. (assembly GCF_049646505.1). Taxonomy (GTDB): domain Bacteria; phylum Cyanobacteriota; class Cyanobacteriia; order Cyanobacteriales; family Microcoleaceae; genus Microcoleus. The sequence goes on along the minus strand of NZ_JBARVX010000317.1, from coordinate 14,087 downwards.
ACCATTGCTGTAGAAAGCCAAACCGAATTAATTAGCCAAGAAGAAACACCTGTTCGTGCTGCTATGGAGCGCGAACTCGAATTATTTTTTCGCGCCGCTATAGATGAGTTGCCAGATAGATTGCGCGAGACTTTTATTCTCCATTTTGAATCAGGGCTATCTTATTCAGATATTGCTGAACAGCTTAATATTTCCTACGATAACGTCCGCAAGCGGATTTCCCAGGCGCGGGCAATTTTGCGCCAGCGGTTCAATGAAAATTTCGGGGAAGATGCGACTGACTCTGATTTTTCTAATCCTAAGTCGAGGGTTTCTCCTCAGTCTGCAAAAAGGAAAAAGTCTCAGAATATTGTTGAAAAAAAAACTGTTACAGAGGAGATTGAAGAAAGAGAAATTGTTGCGGGTGACGGAGTTCAAGAATCGGTTTTAGTGAATGCCCAATCTGATGGGGAGATAGGAGAAATAGAAATTGTTGCCGGTGGGGAAGTTCAAGAAGCGGCAGTGTGTGTTTTGCATCGAGGCGCGAAAGATTATTCGCCCCTGCAGATATTGGCAAATAGTCTGGGGAATGACAGCGAAAAAGCGATCGCCCCTAACGCCAACAGCCGATTGCTTTCTGAGTTTTGGGAAAGCCAAAAAGCTCTTGCTGTGCGGGCAGCATTAATGGTGCCCGCACGCCAAGCTGTTGTACTACCAGCGAGTGCAATCCGCTGTATTCCCAGTTTCTCAACGCCAGAAAACCAATATTTGACCGATGTTCGATCGCGCCAAATGCGATCGGGCCAGCGTGCAGGAGGCATATCGCGCAGCCTTGCGTCTTCTGTATCACCTTTTCTACTGTACTGGAGGATGTGGGCAGACAGTGGCGGCGGCTGGCTTTCTTCCATCTGAAAAATAGGCAGGGAGAAAATCGCTTTAAATCAGTAGTGCGTAGGTTGGGCCCGTGGAACGAACCCTCCGTTTCACGGTTCCTGAGCGAAGCCGAAGGGCCGCCCAACATTTTCCTTAACCCAAGCGTATTGGGCATTAATGCTGCCGCGAGCTGCAATCCCCTATATTCCCGCTTTCTCTATGACCCAGCCCAAAAACGGATACCGTGCCACGTACTTAAGTCGTGGAAAGATAAAAATTTTAGACCCTAGTTCAAGCTCCCAGATTTATCTGTGGGGTAAATCTAAAATCTAAAATCTAAAATCTAAAATCGATTGACTGGCGCTGGGCGCGATATGGCGCTAGGCGGAATTTGGCATGGAAAAATTCGGCATCCCTGGTTTCGTCAATCTAGATTTTCAGGAAGAGATCGACTGCGTAGCAAGAATTGGTCAAACCGTTCTGAAAAACTTACCCATAGCTACCCAAATCTAGACTTAGCTGGACATGAGTGATTTTGGTGTTAACTTCCTGTTTCACAGTAGCGATAGCATGGCTGCTATCGGATTTGTCTACTCCGCAGGCTGACGGGAGTGGAACTCACCGCCAATTCTGAACGTTCAGGGATAAATATTCCTTCAAACCAACGTTCTATGTTTCTCGCAGCGTTTAAATCACGGTCTTGAATATTTCCACAGTTAGGACATTCAAAGACTCGAACTTTCAATGGCATCTTATGCCGATGATTGCAGCAGCTTGAGCAGATTTGACTGCTAGGAAAGAATCGATCTACAACGGTCAATTTTGAGCTGAACTTTTGGGCTTTATATTCAAGTTGACGCTTAAATTCGTACATTCCACAGTCGGAGATTGCACCAGCTAATTTGTGATTTTTCAAAAATGCTTTAACGTGTAAGTCTTCAATCTTGATCTCGCTGTGGTTTTTGGCGAGATAAGTTGTTAGCTTGTGAATAGCATCTTTTCGGATATTTGATACTTTTAGGTGCAGCTTAGCCAGTTTTGAGACTGCTTTCTTGCGATTATTGGAACCTTTGACTCGTTTACTGACACGCCGTTGCAGGCGTTTCATTTTACGGCTCATCCGACGATAAGCTTTGGGGTTGGCAAAGGTTTGACCGTTAGAATAAACAGCTAATTCTTTGATGCCGATATCAACACCAACAATGGGACGGTCAGGTGAAGTTGCGGGCTGCTCAATTTCGTACTTAAAAGCAATGAACCATCTGTCGGCTTTTCGACTGATTACGCAGTTGTGGAACGCCGTAATGGGCAATGGTTCGTGCAGCCTAACCCAACCAATCTTAGGTAACTTGATGCGCTTGCCGTCGTTATTGATTCCTGGCTTTGCTTTGGTTCCTTGTTCCAAGTAAAAAGAGTCACCTGACACACCTTTTTTCTTGAATCTAGGCTGTTTAGATACTTTTTTAAAGCATCTATCCCAAGCTGTCCTCAGTTCAGCTAGAGCCTGCTGCGGACTTGCCTTGGAAGATTCGTAATACCAGGGGTGCAGGGGTTTGACCTCGGCCACTAAGCGTTTGTGCAGATCAATCGCAGAAGGAATTTTAACCGTCTTGTCAGTTTCTCTGGCGGTCAAAGTTTCAAGGATGATTGAATTCGCCGGCGTTGTAAGCGTGTCTTGCTACTCCGCAATGTTGGCGGAATTTAGTTACCTGCCGATTGTTAGGTTTTAGTTCCGTCTTGAAGCTGAGCAACATTTGCTTTTACCTCATTTTTGCCTTACGGTTATTGTATACGGAATTAATGCGGAATAAGAAAATGCCTAGAAAAAAGATTTACAGCGAGCCTAAGCGTAAGGTCAACCTAAGTCTGACCGAAACTGCTACTAAGTGGCTAGAGGAAAAACGAGTTCAGCTTACCGCAAGCAGTCTTAGTGACGTTATCGAGAGACTCGCTAGAGAGTTACCCAAAAATTCCATCAATGGGTAACTCTGTCCAGGAATTACGTTACAGCTTCAAACCCTCCCTCGAACCCCATCATCCCCCAAAGGTTAGAGAGGCCATATATCTAAAGACTGAATAATTCACAAATCGCCTTCGGGAAACGTCTAACTAATAGAACACAAAAAACCAACCCTGGAGTTGAAAAATGATGATTCGTCGTATTGCTTTCGTTAGTGGCCTCGTTATTCTCAATGCTTTTGGTTTCGCTACCATAGCCCGTGCCGGTGAAGGTGGTATAGCAGGTTCCGCGGCTTTCACCGTTAACGATTCAAAGGTTACAGGTGTGGCTGTCTCGGCTGCTGTGGGTAAAGAAAACGCTTCTGCTGCTGCTTTCAACTATGCTGTTAATGGTGCGGGTCTACAGAACTCAGCTTGGGCTCTGGGTAGTGCAGGGATACAGGCGCATCAGTATGTCGGCAGTTTGGATGGTTTCGACGTTACGCCCGTTGCTGACGGGGACAAAACTGTCGCGCAAAGGAATACCTTTAGTGCTGGAACTGTCACCGTGCGGCTTGGTACCGATAGTAACGATGCTGTTGTTAAGTCTCCCACTCCCTAGAACGGTTGTGAAAGGTTAGCTAGCTAGCTAACCTCGCCCATCAATCAATTTGATCTCGTTTCAGATATCCGATCGGGATCTCAGCGACCCTCCAGCCAGTTAGTCAGCCGAGATCCTTATTAATAGGGTGCTTTTATCCGCAATACCTTCTGATGAATAACAGGACATTCCCCAGATGAAACCCATCCTCAATACTTCAAAAAATATCAATCCAGCCACCAGAATTGTTGTTATCGATGCCGGAGTAGAAAACGCCGATCTACTCATTGAGGGTGTCATTTCCACTACTGAAGTCTTTGTCCTAGATGGGACGGCCGATGGCATCGAACAAATTAGCCTGGTTTTACAACACCGTCCAAATACCGATGCAGTTCATCTTATTTCTCACGGTTCCCCAGGTTGCTTGTATCTGGGAAATAGCCAACTGAGTTTAGATACCCTAATCCACTACGCCCCGCAACTGCAACAGTGGAATGTTGCTAACCTCGTCCTCTATGGTTGTAACGTCGCAGCCGGAGATGCCGGAGAAGAATTTATTGCTAAGTTACACACTCTGACGGGGTCGGAAATAGCGGCGTCTAAGTCCCTGACGGGGAGTGCAGCCCAAGGCGGAAACTGGGAGTTAGAAGTCACCACAACCCAGATGCAGCCAGTGCTGGCACTGCAAGCCGAGGCTATGGCGAACTACGGCTCTGTTCTTCTCCCTACTGATGTTGTCGAAGGAACTCTAAGCCAGTGGAATGGCAGCGACAGCTTTGTTCCCTTTGGAGAGGGCGAAGGCTCAGTAGCAACCTTTGGCTAAACTTTCACGGCAACAGGATCATCCCTCAAATCGTTTACGATTAAATTAGACGACGACGATTCGATGCCCGATACAATAGATTTTAAAGCCTATGTAACGGCTTGGGATTCCAAGCAAAATGCTCCCGTGGGTCCCATTCTATATGAGAGTGTGCCTCAATCCACAACTCGGTTACCAGGTTTTGAAACCTTCAGTTTTAACTCTAACATCTCATTAACACCAGGACAACAATATGTACTGTTGATAAGTACAGACGGGCTAACTGATGGGATTCCAGGAGCTGGTGAGCAAGCAGGCATTTATCAAGATGTTTATTCTGGCAACACTTCGGACAGTTTTCAATCGCTAACGGTATAATCAGGGTTTCAGGCTTTCGTCAAGCTCGGATACAAACGGTAGAATGGCACTTTCAGGCTCTCATTCAAAAACTGTCCGAAGTATTGTTCTGGGGGAAATTTGGTTTTTAATCCTGAGGGTCTTTTCAGCCCTGGGTACAATTCTCTTCTATCTCTAGATACAGCTTTTGAATTGGTATATGGCTCTGCTGTCACTCCTGTCACTCCTGTCAACCTCACACCCAATAACGATATTTTCAATGGGACTGCGGGTGTTGACCAAGTGAATGGTGGTGATGGAAGCGATCGCCTTTACGGTGATGCTGGAAACGATACCATCAATGGTGGTGACGGTAACGATATTGTCTACGGTGGCAATGATAACGATGTGCTGTTGGGGGGTAATGGCAGCGATCGGCTTTACGGTGATGCGGGTAATGACGAACTCCTCGGCGATGCGGGTGATGACATCCTCTATGGGGGTGATGGAAATGATATCCTCAATGGCGGTGCAGGGAGCGATCGGCTTTACGGTGATGCCGGTAACGACGAACTCCTCGGTGGTGACGGTGATGACATCCTCTATGGGGTGATGGAAATGATATCCTCAATGGCGGTGCAGGGAGCGATCGGCTTTATGGTAATGCAGGGATCGATACCTTTGTTTTGGCACCAGGAATGGGTCTGGATTCCATCTACAATTTCCAAGATGGCATAGACATAATCCGATTAGATGGAGGTTTAACTTTCGGCGCTTTACAGATTGCCCAAAGTGGCACTTCCACCTTAATTAAAATTGCATCAACCGGAGTCACCCTCGCTTCTTTAGTTAACACGAATTCCGCCTTGATTGGGGTGGCTGATTTTAGTTAGCGCTAGCGCGGTTGTCTAATTGTCTCAATTCTGAAATTATCAGGTGCGTTAACTTCCGTTAGCGCACCCTCGATCTTAATTTTAGAATTATATGAATTCTCAAAACTCATGCAACAGTATCTGTAGGGTGCGTCGCCATCAAAAATCTTAAATAATATCCACAATCTTTGAGCGACGCACCGGTGCAGAATAGTTCAGTCATGCGTAGGTTGGGTTGAGGAACGAACCCTCCGTTTCACTCCGCCCAACATTTTCGCTAAAATTTTTATTAACAAAGTTTTATTAATATATAAAATATTAAGATTAGAGATTTAAATGTTATTAAATCATCAGGATTTCAGGGTTTAACTACTGTATTAAATGATAGATTTAATCCCTAATTGCCGCGCTTCTAATGACAATTAACTTCCTAAAACTTATCGCTAACCCTACTGCGATCCTCTCAACAGCATACAATTGTAGTATTGTCGGTTTAACTCTCCTGAGTATCGCTTGCTCAACCCCAGCCACAGCACAAACTCGCTCCAATTTACTCGACACATCCAATCAACTCGATTCTGCTGCTGCGAGTGTTTCCGACCTTCCAGAAACCACCCCTTTATCAGAAACACCCAACTCGTCTACTTATCCTACAAACCAGGAGCCCTCATCCCCAAATTTAGCCCCTGAACCTCAACCCACAGAACCCCAATCAACTAATAATCCTAACGGATTGTCCCAACCTTCTGCGCCATCTACTGACCCCGATTACATTATTCCACCTCCAATCCCTCCAAGTGTTTCCAACCTTCCAGAAGCCACCCCTTTATCAGAAACACCAAAGTGGTCTACTTCCGCTACAAACCTGGAACCCGCATCCCCAAATTTAGCCTCTGAACCTCAACCCGCAAAACCTCCATCAACTAATACTCCTAACGGATTGCCCCAGCCTTCTGCGCCATCTACTGACCCCGATTACATTATTCCACCTCGCATCGCGCCCGACGAAAAACTTAGCCCCTTCACGACTACTTTACCTCTCAATGACATTCCCATCAGCCATCTAACTGAATGGGAGTTTAGTGGTTTCAAGACTTTTGCTGACACCACAAACAGCGATATTTTTTTAAATGGCACTCTCAAACTTAAAAGTCGAGTCAGTGAAAGCTTAAGCCGAACTAATATTTATAGAGTGGATCAAAAAGCCACTTATTTGCAACTGCGGACTGTTCCCCTAGAACGAACAATTACCACCACAACTACCGCACCCCAAACCATGACGGGGTTAGAAATTCAAATGAGTTTAACGGGGGCTTGTATTTTTCCCAACACTCCCAGCGACCAACAATGTACTTATACCCCAGGTTTAGCGATCGATCGCAATAGTATAGACCCAGAGTTTTTCGTACCTACCCGCGTCTTTCAAACGTCTCAGGTTGGGGAGGTTCTCAAACCAGAAACTTTGGCTTTTATGCAGCTTCCCGGCTTTCAAGGGGGAACCAGCAGTCAACCGATTGGCGTCGATTTTTATTTCCCCAATTCTGGTGCTTATCCGGGAAACAGCCAATCCCAAAAAACAAAAATTGAGAGAAAAGAAGAAGTTGACTATACGATTGCAGGTACTGTTTCCCGAGTTCGTCAAGTGGTTAAAGCCAACGATCGAGAAGCCGTTTTAGGACGGACAATTCGAGGATTTACTCTCTTTGTTGATGATGAAAATCGCTGGCTCAATACGGCTATTCAAGCGGGGGCGCAAATTTTACCCGATGTCATTCCTGACCTAGAAGGCAGTAAAAATCCAGTTAATACTAATATCAACCGCAACTTATTTTTAGCCGCCAATAATACTCGTTTACCCAGCAGTAGTTTTACGATATATTCCGCCGGACTGGGACGGGCAGAAAGTTTAACGCCTAATGTCACCAGCTTAAATCAAGTTCCTAGAGCGAATTATAACAGCCTTTGGCTCGGTCTTTCTCCCGTGATCGATCGCAATATTGAAGATGGTCGAATCTTTTACGATCCAACAGGCCCACAAGTCACCCTTGTGGATGCTGGTGGAGAAGGTGGAGCAAATACCAATGTACAGTCATTGTCTGCGGTTAACCAAAATCAGTATTCTACTGCAAATTTGCAAAATTTTTATGCCCAAGTTTATTTAGGCTTTTTACAGCAAGATGTCAATTTTGTTAGAGAAAGTATCTATCGAGAAAAAAGCTCTTACTATCCTCATCTCAGCTTTACCGGAAACTGGACAGGAAGTGAAGATATCCTGCGATACTATACGGGTGCAATTGCTTCAGAAAAGCCCAAGCTTTACGTCGGTGCTGATTACACGAGAAACACGCTAAACAATTGGAGTTTTCGCGGCGGTGCGATTGGTTATCTCAACCCCGATCGCGATTATTACAGCCAACTTTGGGGGAGTGTCGCCAAAACCTTTCGCTTCAGCAGGCGGGCAAATTTAACCTTATCAACTGGCTTCAATTATGCTCTCGATCGAGAAACAAAAATTGGTGATGTACTTAGTATTTCACCAGCTAGTGAAGTTGCCGTTAGCGCTCGCGTAAACTGGGGAATTGTTTCTCTGGGTTTGACCAACTATTTTGGTAATATCCTACCCAATTCCTATGACGAGCGCTTACTAGCTGAGTTAACCATCCGTCCTCTAAGCACTCTCACTCTGTCTGGTTATATCGCCCCCATAGATAAAAATTCGAGTCGCTCTCTCTACGGTGCTAGTGTAAGTTGGCAACTGGAAAATAACTACAACAGTCCTACCCTATCCCTCAATTGGCAAAATAACCAATATGATTATGGTGATGATGTTTTCGGGAATCGTTTATTATTGAATGATAATGTTTTTACGATCCTTTTTCGCATAGGTTCTCCAGCTAATCCGCTGTCTCGTTAATGTTACCCAGATTAGAAGCAAACTAATCTGGGTAAGATAAAAAATCAGACTTCTGACTCATCCCAGCGTGCGCCGCGTTTGAGAAAATCTAAGCCAATAGACATTCTCACCGAGATTACCTCTTTTGCCAGTTAACGGGCTTCCGACGGCAGTGCGATAATGTTTTAGGACAATAAGTACGGAAGAATCGGGAATACCGATGCTATGGGAATTGCCAGTATCTAGGGAAGCAGTCAAATCAAAATATCGTAAGCTGCGTAGCGGCTTAAGAGTCACCCAGGGTTCTAAGGGAAGGGTTGAGGGCTACCCTCAACCCTTATCGGCTAAAAATATCAGTGTTATTTTCGATCGTCGATACAGGGGGTATAATTTTTGACGATCGACAAACAGTTCCGTCCATCAGCCGTTCTCCTGTAACTGAGACTGTCTGCGATGTCTTTCATCAACTTTAGGCCCCGCCCGCCCCCAGATTCGCGATCGATTTTTTCCGACATATCTTTAATTTTTTGCTCTAAATCAAACGCAGCGCCCGCATCCCAAATTTTGATCTCTACAGATTCACTGTACACCGCCACCTCAATGTCAACCGGCAAATCCGGCGGTTTAGCCTCGTGGGCGTGACGCACAGCATTTGTAAAGCCCTCAGCCAAAGCCAATTGACAGCGTATCCACACACTTGTGGGAATTCGCGGGTCGTATAATTGTGCAAACCACGATAAAACTTTTTCTAAAGCACTCAGACCAGTATTGACTTGAAGATCCGCTTTCTTTAGGACTTGCAACTGTTCGGAACCTTTGAATTCAATCACGCTCTGCCACTGAAATTATAGTTCCATAAAATACAGGCAAATATTGTCTTGCCTCTACTTTACGTTTTTCATTTTTTTCTCAAAAGGCGGGCAACTGCTAGCGCCACGATCGCCCGTGCCAGTTATTCTACCAGCCGCGTCATTTTCCGCGTTCTCAACCTTTTTGCTATGTTAAACCAGGCAAAATTAAATCGGAGTTAGATTATACTAGCTTTTGCTGCTAGAAAAATAAATGTCAAATCGAGTAATTAGGTGTTTATGATACCAGAAGTGCCGCGCAGATGTCAATTCGCGCCAGCAGTCCAAAAAAGTCCATAAAAGTTTATATTCTGAGTGTAAACTGGGTGAGTTCGACTTCGCCAAAATTTGGCTCAAATTTAAAGGTAAATTGAAGTCGATGGCTGGCAGGCAAAAGCATTTACCTCGAAAGCGATGTTATTAGACTGTACTCAATCTCAAACAATCGCGCTGACAGGATATATTTTTAATGACCCCCAGACCTTGAAAGACTTGTAGTACCTGAGTGCCATGTTTCAAATTCTGGTTATTGACGATGATACTGCTGTTCAAGAACTGCTGAGGAGAACCCTGAAAAAACAGGGTTACGAAGTGACAGTAGCAAGTAATGGCGAAGACGGTGTAGCCCAGGCGCAAAAATTGCGTCCGGCCTTGATCATCTGCGATTGGATCATGCCGCGCTTGACGGGTATAGATGTCTGCCGTCGAGTTAAGGCAGATCCGGATCTGTCAACTACACAATTCTTTTTGTTGACTTCTTTGGGTTCGATCGCCGATCGAGTCAAAGGGCTTGACGCAGGTGCCGACGATTTTATCTCCAAGCCGATCGAACTAAACGAGTTACAGGCGAGAGTACGCGCCGGATTGCGGCTGCACCAACTCAGCCGAGACTTAAAAATTGCCAAGCAAGATTTGGAAGCCGAGTTAGCCGAAGCTGCCGAATACGTGCAATCGCTGCTGCCAGATCCGGTGACGGAACCCGTAAGCATCGAGGCAAAATTCATTCCCTCCCGGCAGTTGGGGGGAGATTGCTTCGACTACAACTGGCTGGATGCCGATTATTTGGCGATTTACTTGCTCGACGTAGCCGGTCACGGTTTGCGGGCGGCGCTGCCTTCTGTGGCCGTGCTGAATTTGCTGCGATCGCGCGCGCTGCCCAACATTGACTACTACAAACCCAGCGACGTTTTGCGGGCCCTCAACACCACCTTCCAGATGAGCTACCAAAATGACAAGTATTTCACCATCTGGTACGGCGTTTACAACCGCATTTCTCGCCAGCTAGTTTACGCCAGCGCCGGCCATCCCCCGGCAGTGTTGATTTCCCAGTCGCCGACAAGCACGGCTAAAATCCAGCGATTAAAAACCCCCGGAATGCCGGTCGGAATGTTCCCCGACGCCCCTTATGTCGATAATTGCTGCGATGTCGAGGATTTGAGCACTCTCTACATCTTTAGCGACGGGGTATACGAGATCCACCAACCTGACGGCAATATCTGGGGGCTTGACCCATTCATCGACCTGCTAGCAGCTTACAACGATGCAAGTGCCAACCAGTTAGACCAAATTTTGAACTACATTCAAAAGTTGAACTCTAAAGCAGTTTTTGATGATGATTGGTCTTTGCTCAAGGTAAACTTTGGCTAGCTGACAAACCGCAGTACATCTGCGACCCAATAGCCAGAAGGCAGCAGCCAAAAGATTTAGTTACTTGAGAGAATTTTGGTATTAAAAGCATCGCGGGTCGGAAATATCTCGAAAACTCGATCCATGCTGGTGAGTTCAAATAAGATGCGGATTTGCTCGTTGATAGAACAGACAACTAATTGACTCCCGGCGGCCCGGACTGTTTTGAGCGCCAAGACTAAAGCGCCCAAACCCGAACTATCCATAAATGTCACATCTTGGAAGTCGATCAATACCACATCGGCTCCCGCTTCCACTAGGTCGCTAATCTCTTGGCGGAATTGACTTGCCTTGGTACCGTCTAAAATGCCAGAGGGCTGAATAATTTTAACTACAGGACTCATATTTTGCGGTGGGATTGTCAGAATTTCTAGCCAGACTAGGGCTAGTATAGCTGCGAGATGGACTCGGAGCCAAATAATATCGATTCCGGTGGCACGAGCGAAATTATTGTTGACTGTTGAGAGTTGACTGTTGAGAGTTGGCTGTGAGTCACAAAACTGAAAATTGCGCTGACATTTGTTGGCAGCTTGAAGGAGACTTTACGCCCGATGATTAAGCGGGGATTTGAGATCGTTCCGGCGCAGCCGGATTTGATAACAGAGGCAGAGCGGGAGAATAGTTTTGAGTGCAAGAGATGGCTTTGGCAGACTCGCAGCGGTTCGCCACCGCGAGTGAATCCCTCAGAGCGGGAGAATTTTTGGGCGGGCGTTGGCCTTGCAGCATCATCAAACTCGGCTAACTTTGGCGCGGTAGAGGAGCTTGTCCCCTTGTTTGTAGCCTGTGTAGCGAACTTTAACTAATTCTCCCGGCTCGGCTTTTCCTTCGATGAGCTGGTGCTGTTGCGGGTTGTAGGGAAGTTCGGCTCCGACTGGGGCGATCGGCTCTACTCCCCAATGCTGCAATAACTGCTCGACCGGGCGCAACAGCGGCAGCAGTTTCTGGGCGCGCAAATTGTGATTTTCCTTAGCTTTGCTCGCAGCAGTCGGCCACTGCAACATCCAAGATTCTAAAATTTGCAGGCTGGAGAGCTGAAATTCCTGCATCAAAGATTCTCGCTGCTGTTCGACCGTAGCTTGCAAGCGCTGATATTCTTGTTCTAGGGCACTGGGTGGAGCAGGTTCTAACTCTTCTACAAAGTCCGGAGCCAAGGTTGCGAGCAGTTCAGTTAAGGAAATTTGCAAAGCTTGACTAATTTTGAGCAGGATGTCGGCTCGGGTTTTCAAAGCTAAGCCGCGACGCAAACGGCTGAGCTGAATTTCGGGAACTCCTGCTTTTTGGCTGAGTTCTCGATCGCTCGAAAACCCGGCTTGTTGCATCAGGCGTTGCAGTTGAGGAGCGCAATCAGGAATATTAGCTGCCACGAAAAAGCCATCCAAATTGATAAATCTACATATTCTCGATCGTAAACTGTCGCGAGCCTTAAAAAAATACATCTTTGGCGCGGGTCGGTGAAAGTGCCTGCCCCACTACAAAAGCGGCACTGGCCTTGCGGGCCTGTGGCGGGCACGGGAGCGAACCCACAACCAAAGCGACTATCTCGCGGCAACTTTTGCGGGTTGACGGCTGTTGACAATTTATCTAGATTTGCCCACACCAGTACATGAACTCAACGAACTAGGATTTACAGATTTCGAGATGTTTCTAGAAGCCTACGCCCCAATTTTTGGGGCTGCAAGTATTGAAACAGTTGAGCACTTACTTTCAAGCCTAGAGTTCAATAAATCCGATTGGAACACGCATTTACAGCAAACCTACGGCATCAACAAGCGCCACGCAAAGGGTGCAATTAGTTCTGCCAAAGGCCGTGTAGATGGTGCTAAAAAATACAAAGTTTTATATTTCAAAACTCTCGAAGCAAAGATTAAATCCATTGGCGCGTGGCTCGATAAAGCTGAACGCAAGTTGGCATTAGCCCGTATGAATAAAAAGATTAAATATTCCGCTGTAATCACGTCGTTGTGATTGTTATAGTGTTTCTAACTGGAGTTTCTCGGTCAACCTCGACACTGAGGAAGCGTAAAGCACGCTTGTAAGAATGTTTAAAGCTTATACCGCAGAGCTTACTTAGGTTTGCCTAGGTTTTTCTAGGCAAGTTGATAATTTGCGCTCTCGATCGGTAAAATTATCGAGATGTTAATGTAATGTATCGATCGAGTGGTGCAGTCACTGCCTCCAACTGGCAGCGATATTGTACAATCGAGCTAGACAGAAGACTGACCATCAAAGAGCTACAAAGACGAGCCAATCTGTTTCAAGTGCCGGAGCGCCACTTGAGGAATGCCTCCGAGACAACTTTGACTATCGTTTTTCGGTCTGCGTTTATCAAGAAACTGGGTTGAAAACCCCGTCCTTATAGGACGGCTTTAATTGTAACCTTTTGTTGTATAAGTCAATCTCTTGTGCCAACTGAGGTAGTATAAATATGGAGGTAAACTAATGCTAGTTTTTGAGTTAAAAACATACGGAAAACCAAACCAGTTCAAAGCGGTAGATGAAGCAATTCGTACCGCTCAATTTGTTCGCAATAGTTGTTTGCGCTATTGGATGGACAATCCAAAAAAGAACAAATATGATTTGAATAAATACTGCGCGGTACTGGCAGCAACTTTTCCGTTTGCCGACGAACTCAATTCCCAAGCAAGGCAATCGAGCGCAGAACGCACTTGGACTGCTATCTCCCGGTTCTACGAAAACTGCAAGAAAAAGGTTTCTGGCAAAAAAGGATACCCACAGTTCCAAAGAGACTGTCGTTCAGTTGAATACAAGGCAACTGGATGGAAGCTTGCAGACGACAGAAAGTCGATAACCTTCACTGATAAAAAGGGTATTGGTAAACTCAAACTAAAAGGTACACGCGACTTGCATTTCTACTCCTTCACCCAAATCAAAAGGGTTCGATTGGTGAAACGTGCGGACGGTGTATACGTCCAACTCTGTATTGATGTTGACAGGAAGAAAAATACAGAGACAACTGGGAATACCATTGGGTTCGATGTTGGATTGAAAGAATACTACACTGATTCAAATGGAGTTAAGGTTGAGAACCCTAGATTCCTGAGAAAAGGGGAACATATTCTCAAGCGTAGTCAACGTCGAGTATCCAGAAAGGTTAAAGGTTCAAAAAACAGAGGCAAGGCTAGGCAGATTCTAGGCAAACGCCACCTCAAAATAAGTAGACAGCGCTCATACCATGCAATAAAACTTGCAAGGTGCGTAATCTCGTCAAACGATGTAGTCGTCTACGAAGATTTGAGAA
>NZ_JBARVX010000316.1:0-8644 GCF_049646505.1 Microcoleus sp. | reverse complement strand
TCAAGGCGAACAGATTTCAGAAATGGGCAGCACCGGCTTCAGTACCGGGCCGCACTTGCACTTTGAAGTCCATCCCGCCGGATCGGGAGCTGTCAATCCAATGGCTTTTCTGCCAAAGGATGATTCCCGCGCTTCTCGCTAACGACTGGTCAGAAGTTATGGGTTTTGAATCATTATCAAAACTCATAACTTTTACTAGAAGTTATGAGAAATAATGTTTAATGAAAGCCGACACAGCTCGCCCTACCGTGCTATAATAGTAAATCGTGAAGTGAGTTTGGCTCAGTGGCGCAGTGGTTAGCGCAGGGGACTCATAAGCCCAAGGTCGCAGGTTCAAATCCCGCCTGAGCCATCATTTCATCAAAAAAACCGCGCTCTCTATTTTGAGAGCGTGATTTTTTGACAAGATACTTGTAGTCGTTATGACTATGATATATTTGTAACAGTTCGTAAAAAAGGAAACAAAATCTATGACAAGTGAATGCCTCCGGGTTGGTCAACCTGCACCCGATTTCGCAGCAACAGCCGTAGTGGATCAGGAATTCAAAACAGTTAAACTGTCAGACTACAAAGGCAAAAAGTATGTAGTCCTGTTCTTCTACCCCTTGGACTTCACCTTTGTCTGCCCGACTGAGATTACAGCATTTAGCGATCGCCATGAGGACTTCAAGAAAATCGATACCGAAATCCTCGGCGTATCCGTTGACAGCGAATTCTCTCACCTGGCTTGGATACAAACAGACCGCAAATCAGGCGGTATCGGCGACCTCAACTATCCCTTAGTTGCTGACCTCAAAAAAACAATTAGTTCCGACTACAACGTCCTAGACCCCGAAGCCGGTATTGCCCTCAGAGGTCTGTTCATTATCGACAAAGAAGGCATCATCCAACACTCTACTATCAACAATCTTGCCTTCGGCCGCAACGTGGACGAAACCCTCCGCACGCTGCAAGCTATTCAACACGTCCAGTCTCACCCCGATGAAGTTTGTCCCGCAGGCTGGCAGCCCGGTGACAAGACTATGACTCCCGATCCGGTCAAGTCTAAGGTTTTCTTCGCTGCTGTCTAACTTGAGAGTTTTGAGTTCTAGGGGCGGTGCCTGTGAGTGCCCGCCCGCTTGGTTTTGAGTTAAACAGTTTTTAATTCAAAACTCAAAACCTTCCCCCCCAATTCCCGATTCCCGATTCCCCATTCCCCATTCCCAAATTAGGAAATATGCTGACTTCTACAGATTTTAGCGGCTTGTTAAATCAGCGGTTTTTCCAAAATTTATTGCCTGTTCCCGCCACTAATGTTCTGAAGCTGGGACAGATAACTCCTGATTTTGAACTGCCGGATATTAATAATGGTAAATTGGTGCGGCTGTCGAATTATCGGGGCGATAGACCGGTAGTTCTGGCTTTTACGCGGATTTTTACTGAAAAGCAATATTGCCCTTTCTGTTTTCCTCACATTAAGGCTTTGAATGAAAGTTGGGAAAAATTTGCCGATCGCAATATAGAATTATTGATGGTTACAAGTACGGACGACCGCCAAAGCCAAATTGTGGTTAAAGATTTAGGCTTGAAAATGCCTTTGCTTTCCGATCCCGGCGTCAGAGTGTTTCGCACTTATCAAACCGGTCAAGCTTTGGGCGCTCCTTTGCCCGCTCAGTTTGTTTTGGATGAAAATGGCAAACTATTATTTAAGCATTTGTTTTCTTTCATTGACCACAATGCTAGCGCGGAAACTTTGCTGAAAGCTGTCGATAAGTAAAACAACGGAATTGTCTTGTTTTAATTGGGAGCTTTTAACCGCAGGTGCACGCAGATGTACGCCGATAGTTGGGATTGTTTAACCGATGCTCGCGGCTAATATAACGCGAGTTCGACGAGCTGGAATAATTTCACGGGGTGATATCGTTTCCGGTTGCATCGGAATGATTTAACCGGCGCTAGAACACAGAGAACACAGAGAACACAGAGACAAATGAATACAGGACGATGAAGAGAGGAATTGATATGATAAGCTGTCGGACAAATAAACATTGTATGTTCAGGGCGGGCTAGAAGCCCAACCCCTACTCCCCACAATAGTTTTATTGTTTTTTGACATACAGTTTAAATGTAAAACAGCTTAATTGTCAACGCTGGGTACTTTTCCCGTTTATTTAGCATAAACCAGTTCGCCCATAACATAGGTCGCGCAAATTGTTCGGTCGTCGCCTAACACGATCGTACTGAATAGCAGCTCGCCCAATTCTTCTATGGTAACTGGCGCAATCTGCTGATTCTTTTGCTCATTTCTAAATGCCATAACTGGAGTTGCTCGCGGATCGATCACCACAAAATCTGCTTCTTTACCCACATCAAAATTGCCGATTTTATCTTCCAGCTTGAGCGCTCTTGCTCCGCCCAGTGTTGCCAGGAACATTGCTTGAAACGGTGAAAGCTTTTGCTGCCGGAGTTGAGCCACTTTGTAAGCTTCACTGGCAGTTTGCAACAATGAAAAACTTGTTCCAGCTCCGACATCTGTAGCTAAACCAACCTTAATTGGTGCCTGCTCTGCCGTTGCCCGTTCGAGATTAAACAATCCGCTGCCCAAGAACAAATTAGAAGTCGGACAGAATGCAATCGCGGCTTTTGTCTCGGCAAGCCGATCGAATTCAGCATCGGTTAATTGAACGCAATGGGCAAAAATCGATCGCTCTCCCACCAAGCCAAATCGATCGTAAACATCCAGATAGCCCTGACTGTCTGGAAACAGTTTTTGCACCCATTCCACTTCCTTCATGTTCTCAGACAGGTGCGTGTGCAAATAGGTATCTGGAAATTCGCTTAAAAGCTGGCGGGCGCAGGTTAGCTGTTGGGGGGTTGAAGTTGGTGCAAATCGGGGCGTGACTGCATATAGCAAGCGATTTTTGCAGTGCCATTTTTCGATTAGCGCTCTGCTTTCGCAGTAAGACGACTCGGCTGTATCGCAGAGAAAATCGGGAGCATTGCGATCCATCATCACCTTGCCTGCGATCGCGCGCATATTTCTGCGATCGCATTCCTCAAACAGTGCATCTACTGATTCTGGAAATACAGCTCCCAGGACAGCGGCGGTTGTCGTACCGTTGCGTAACAGTTGGTCGATAAAAATTGGCGCAACGAGATCGCAATAGGCTTTATCTTTGAATTTATGCTCGGTTGGAAAGATATATTTCTCTAGCCATTCTAAGAGTTGTTCTCCATAGGCGGCAATAATTCCGGTTTGAGGAAAATGAATGTGCAGGTCGATGAATCCAGGCAAGAGGAGGCGATCGGGATAAGACTCGATCGCAATCCCAGCATACTGCTCTTTTAGTGACTCGTAATCACCCAGCTCTTTCACCTTGCCTTTTTCCAAAACCAGCAATCCGTCTGGAATATAGCGAACACTCTCTGATTCTGACACGTAGAACGGATCGCCAACAAAATCTAAAATTGCACTGCGAAACGCTTTCAAAGTCATCTTCCCAAACTCCTTTTACTAATAGAATTTCACTGTCATAAAAATGAATCGAGCAATGAACATCAAAGTTTGAATTTTCAATGGTTTGTCAGCAACCCGCTACCCACTCGTTCAATAATTAAGTCTGTGGCTGCTGTTGAATTCACAACCAGGATATATCCCAATATCGTTGGGTTAAGGCTATAACTCAACAAATCTATGTAAGTTGGGCCCGTGGAAGGAACCCTCCGTTTCACTCCGCCCAACATACAATTTTATATTATTACCTCTTCCTCCTGCCTCCTATATACCTGTTGGAACCGTACCTCAACTTCTGTTTTGTTCGTAGAGCGTTCCTCAAACAATAGTTTGAATATCGAGTAGCGGGAACTAAGCTGTAAACGACGGACTTAATCCCAAAGCTGCGAGTTTTTTCCGGTAGGTAATCGAACTTTTATCTCCTGCAATATGCACTTCATCTTGAAGACGGAGCGGCAAGTCTTCAGGATATTGTTCTTCGATGATTGCTTTGTCTTCTGCAAACACTCGATCGTTAAAGTCAAGCGTGTCTTGCAAGGGAGCATCTTTATCAAAGTTGCGGCAGATTGGTACAAACAGGCGAGTTTTGCGGGCAGAAACCGGACAGGCAGCATTGAGAATATGCAGTTGACCGTTAGGAAAGGTGACAGATAGCTTGGCGGTAAACGGCAGCCACAGTTCAAATAGCCGTCTCCACTTAAACCCTGACGGATTGAGATGTTTCATGTGGTGCGGATAATTGCTGACTGTGCTGAGGTAATCGGCGCGAAATCCATGCGGCAACACTTCAACGGGGTAATCCGGCACTTCGGGGTTATGCCGCTCTCCAAAGGAATCAGCGTGAATAAAGGCAAAATGACTCACATCAAGAAAGCCTTCGACTTGCCTTCCTGATGCGGCATTAATATCGACATAATTCGGCAGCACTTGTATGTAGTCTGGATCGTCCCATTCTTTGAAATCGGGGAAGTGAATATCTCCGCTGTCTGCAAGGCGAACCCAGACTAAGCCATAGCGCTCGATGGTCGGATAAGTTTTGAGTTTCAGCCTGGGTGGAATGGCGGCAGCAGGTTCAGCCGGGATACAAACGCATTGTCCAGCTTTGTTGTATCGCACTCCGTGATAGCGACAGATTAGCTCATCGTTTTCTATCGAACCCAAGCTGAGCGGCACGCCTCGATGCAAGCAGAGATCGCGAGCCGCCGTAAGTGAACCATCTGAGACTCGAAACAAGACAAGTCGCTCATCCAGCAGTTGCGCGGCGTAAGGCCGATCGACAATATCGTGAGAGAACGCCACAGGATACCAGAATGCGGCAAGTATTTTCCAGTCTGATTCATTGAAAGTACAATGACGGGGAAGTATTTCAGTAATTATCATTAATAAGTTCTTTCAAGATCGAATTACTCATCTATTAAATCTACAGGAGATACTTCTGGTTTTTTGTATTGAATTGAACATTACACAGTGAAAAAATGTATTTTAAACTAGACAGGTTAATCGAGATTTTGGTAGTTTCTGACTGCCCACTTGTGGGAGCAATGTTTGATTGAGTCAGATGATGTCCGGCAAATCACCCATAAGATAAATCAATATAAATTATTATTTCAGATCCGGTGCGGTCGATCGACCCAGATTAAAAGCCGGGGCGGGTTTTGGAGATTGGAGATTGTTGGCAGATTTTTTTGGGAAGCCGAGCCCTTGCCAGATTAGGTGCGATCGACCAGAATGATATAAATACTTATTGTGCCAATTCTCAGGGCGGAATGCGTAAAGGCTCGATCGACTGTAAATTCGGCTATACCTGGAATGTAGCTAGTACCAGTTTAAGCCGATGCCGTCTCCTAAAGGTCGATCGAGCAAAATTGAATTCAGCGTCTTAGCCTCGCACCCTGAGTTGTTGACAGGTTTAGATGCGTGGCTGCGGCTGGGCTTGATCGAGCCCGCTGAGGTTGAGCAATTGTGCCGACAATATTTAGTTTGTCCCCTGCCCGAACCCTCAAAGACGATCGCCCCTATTACTCAATCAAAAATACCCGCTCTCTCAACACAAAAAGCATTGCCCAGCACCGCTAAAAACGTTGTAGAGCGCGCAGAAACAGCTCGCACCCCTAATTTTGCGGCTCAAATCTTGCACTCGTTCATAGCCGAAATTAGCGTCGTGTGGCTGTTATTTTTAGGAGTGTTCATGGTAGTTGTCTCCTCTGGAGTCTTAGCTGCCAGTCAGTGGGAAAGATTTCCGGCTGCCGGACAATATGGAGTTTTGTTAGCTTATACTTTAACATTTTGGGCGATTAGCAGTTGGGCTAAAAAACAGGCTAATTTGCACTTGACTGCTCAAACTTTGCAAGAAGTGACGCTGTTGCTGGTGCCGATTAATTTTTGGGCGATGGACACTTTTGGATTGTGGCAATATCCCTGGAATTGGGCCGTAGCAATCGCCGCTGCACTTATTTTGACTTGGATAACGCGCGGGATTATCAAATCTCAGTATGAAAGCTTGTTGGGTAAAAACGTCACTCGATCGATCGCCCTAAATCATTTGGGATTGAGTTATTTGCACTGGGGTTGGGGATTTCTAAGCTTTTCCCTAGCTGCAGTTTATTTTGGTACTGTCGGAACTGCGGCTGCTGGTGTTTATCAAGTTCAACAACAACGCTTACAATCTGTCCGACGCGGGGGAAACGCTGAAACTACCGCCGCTGATTTGACTTCCGGCCGAGATTTTCTGACTTACAAAAAAGCTGCTTTAGTAGCCTATTCTCTAGGCATTTTACTAGGTCGGGCGATATTTGTCAAGGGCGTAGATATCGCTCAAATGGGTTTAGCTTTGGGGATTTGCGGCGTGCTTTTAGCATGGTTGGATTGGCAGCAACCTCTCGGATATCGGACTATTACAAACAATATATCCGACAACCAAAATCCCGGCAGCTTTTTTAACTGGCAATTAGCCGGAGGGGCTTTATTGGGTTTAGGCTGGCTGGTTTGTTTTCGCGAAATTCCCCTACAGGCGATCGCAGTTAGCGGATTGGCTGTGTGGTTTTTTTATAGCCGCTTAGTGCGGTTTTGGCAAAAGTTTGATTTGCTAATGCTTGAAGCGGCAGGAATTCAAACGATTTGGCTGTTTTGGCGAGTTGTTCCTTTAGGGATTAAAACACAATTTGTTGCATTTTTAACTCAGCTTACCAACTCTGGGCAAACTCCTTGGGCTTTGTGGGGTGTCTTGCTCTTGCCTTATTTAATTTTAACCGCAGGTGCGGCGCAGTGGCTCTACCGATCGCGAAAATTTCAACTTGCCCGTTTTGGTGAAAATCTTGCTCTCGGTTTGGGCAGTGTTTTAACTGTTGTTAGTTTGCTCGATCCTTTTTGGCGATCGATCAATTTATTGGTTTCTACATTAACTTTAGCTTGGATTGCTTGGAAATACGTCATCCCCGATAATTCCCGGCGATTCTCAATCCCAGATTCGGCAGTCGAGCGCCAGCGAAATCCGGCATTTTTAGTTTACCTGACTCACATTCTGGGTTTATGCGCGATCGCTTCGACAATTGACTTATTTTTGCCTAACCAAACACTCCATGTTTGGGCAGGAATTTTATTGATATTTATGGCGGCTGAATGGGGATTTTTTGTCTGGATGAAAGCCGCAAATATCCGAGAAACTTCTGCCTTTTTCCGCTGGCATCCTGCATGGTTTCAAAGTTCTTGGAATCTGGGTTTAGGATTGGCGGGATTCAGCTTTATGTTGCTCTACAGTAATTTGCAGTCTCCCTGGGGTTTGATTTGGATGGCGGCACCTTTGGCTTTGACTGCTGTTGCTAAATATACTGATTTTCCTCACAAACAAGTCGCCAGTACCTGCAGCGCGATCGCCCTAATAGTCGCACAAATTCTCATTTTGAGTTTTCCCGGATATCAGTTAATCGCTTTGGGTTTGGCTGCTGCGCTGATGTTAGTCAATACTTACTATTTGGTAGAGGTACCGGCGGCTGCAATTTGTGTCGGATTTAACTTGGGTTTTGTAGCGGCGGTAATCGATCGATTAGGTTTTGTATCTGGTTGGGCTTGGGGAATTGCTGGGGCGATCGCACTTTTGTGTCTCTGGTTGTTTCGCAGCACGATTGTTCGTGTTTCCAGCCGTTTCCCTCAGCCTTCTCGATTAGCTCAAATTTACGATCGAGCTTTAGATGGTTGGGCAATTTTGCTCGCCAGTTTGCTGTTAACAACTATTACTTTTTATTCTTTTGAACTTTACGCACGCACTACCTTCAATTTATCCGCCTCTGCTGAAGTGTTGGCTGCTACTTTGGTAATCGTGGCTGCGATTGTTTTCCGAAGTTTCCACCAACTTTCGCCTCTGGCAATTTATGCTTTGGCTTGGAGTTTGGAGTTGCTGACAGCAGTCGGTTTGAGTTTTGTCGATCGCACTGCGATTAATTTGGCTGTAGCGAATATTGCGATCGGGTTGTTTGCACAATTGATGGGCGATTGGTGGCGGCGCAATTGTGACGATCGCACAATTTTACCCAGCATTCACGTTATACCTTTGGTTTACGGGTTGTTGGGTTTGATTTTGCGATCGCAGGATTTTGCCAACTGGACTGGTTTAACTGTGTTGGGTGCGTCTTTAATTGCGATCGGCATTGGTAGGCGCGAGCAACAATTCAAACCTCTGGTTTATTTAGGATTAATTGGCATCTCAGCATCCGCTTACGAATCCCTACTATATCAACTATTGCAAACACCGGGAGGCTCTTTTGGTGACGGTTTAATTGTGCTGGCAACCCTCGGTACAACTTTAACCTATATATATCGCATTTTGTCTCCTTGGCTCAGCAACTATTTGCATTTAACTAATGCGGAGTTAAAAATATTTGCTCACCTGCACTGGGTTTTGAGCAGCGTGCTCCTGATTTTGGCTTCTAGCAACGATATTAAATCCGGGATAAATTTAGGATTAGTCACCGGAGCTTTATTAGTTCAATACGCTTTCTTGCAAGGGCGAAATAATCTCGATCGCCTGCGGGCAGAAATTTGGATTTACTTGGGCTGGCTAGAAGCCTTTGGAGTCCGGCTTTATTGGATAAATACGCCTTTAGTCAAGTACATTTCCGGGCCTCTGGGGCCGTGGAAAGTTGCTTTCGCTTCTTT
>NZ_JBARVX010000315.1:0-8951 GCF_049646505.1 Microcoleus sp. | reverse complement strand
TTTTGCGGTAACAGGCGATCGCCCGATCGCATTCTCCTCGCTCGGCCCAAGTTTTACCCAAACTGTGGTAAGATTCAAACGAATCTGGATTGATGGCAATGGCTTGGCGGTAATTGGCGATCGCCTCATCCCACCGCTTCTGACCTACCAGCATTTCCCCCAAATTGTGATAAGCTGTTGCCAGTTGCGGGTTTAATTCAACTGCCCGCGAATAACATTCGATCGCTTTTGGAAAATTGCCCAATTCAACTAAACTATTTCCCAGGGTGACGTACTCGTCAGCAGTTGCCCAATTCGGCTCGATTTTAAAAGCTTGATACCAACACTCTGTCGCCTTTTCTCGTTTCTCCAACTGCGTCCAAACTTTCGCCAACTGTCGGTAAGCAGCCGCAAAATTTGGCGCTAGGGTGATCGCTTTTTCACAACTGGCGATCGCCTTTTGCCACTGTTTCGCCTGAGAATACAAAATGCCTAAATTAGCGTAAACTTCCGGCAAATTAGGATTGCGATCCAGCGCCGATTCATACCACTGCTTAGCTTGTTCAATTTCACCTCGAACCTGCATCACCTTTCCCAGCGTTTGACAAGCAACAGCCAAATTCGGTTCAATTTTCAGCGCTAACTCGCAAGCAGCAATCGCCTCATTAAATCTTCCTTCAGCTAAATGAATTTCTGCTTGCCGATTCAAATCAACCGCTGCTTTTTCCATCTTCTCAATCGAGGGCATAATTAAACTTACTCCACGCGCCAGCTAACCCAAACCCACCACTTCAACCATTCTTTTGAGCGAACTCAAGTTCACCAAAATATCCTCAGTCAGCGAATTCTGATACATTAACTGTCTAATAGGATAGCATTCAAAAGCCTCGCCCGCCAAGTAATAATGATTTAACTTCAGATGTTGACTGATTCCCCAGTAATAATGGCTGATATAGTGAGGCGACACCAACTCAATTACTTTAGTTCCCTGCCGACAAAAAATCGTATTGGTTAAGCCGCTACCGTGGGCGGCAACTATCACATCAGCAGCCTCAAAATGAGCAATTTGTTCCACCAAAGACATCGATTCAGGGAAAATAGAAACAAACCCATATTCTTCCAAAACCTCAACCACATTTTCCTCGTTCAAAACTCGGCGATATCTCGCTTTGTGGCGGCTGATATAAATGCGTTTTGGATAACTCGAACCTGGGATAATTTTCGTGAGAAACTCCCGCCTCAAAAAATCCATTGCCCACCCAGAAGGCCAGCCCAAATATCCCGCAAAAGAAGGTACAATTAACTCTGTTGCTTGAAGGTGAGGCAGGCGATCGCTCTCCAAGACTTTTTCTTCAGGAATTCCCAGAATCCCCAGACTTTCCCGCTGAAATTGGTGCTGGCAACTGTTCACCAAAAACCAATCAATCTCTGCCAAATCCCTACCGCTTTGCCGCAGCAATTCAATTCGCGGCAAAACGTCAACCATCCAGTGAAAATAGACATTTCCCGACAAGCCAGAAAGCACCGCTACCCTGCCATCGATTTGTTTTAAATCCGGAAAAAATTCTAAGTCAAAAACGCTGTGTTTTCTAACATCATGCTTGTCGCATCCCGGCAACAAACCAGGATAATCTCTCGACACATCTGCCAATAAATAATTATCGGGAGTAATGACAGCAATCGCCTTAGAAATCAGCCAATAATTTTGCTGCGGCACAATCCAAACTCGCCCCTGGGGAATCTGTGCCACAAAAGTTTTTGGCGCATCTACAGGTATCGGTTTCGAGTTAGACAAACGGTAAACTCCCCAACCCAAATGCACCGGATCGAACCACTTAGAAATTCGCTGCAGACACAGCCCGCAAGTCAAACCGCCACAATCG
Organism: Microcoleus sp.; assembly: GCF_049646505.1. GTDB lineage: Bacteria > Cyanobacteriota > Cyanobacteriia > Cyanobacteriales > Microcoleaceae > Microcoleus. The sequence continues at coordinate 7,089 of NZ_JBARVX010000315.1, read as the reverse complement.
GAATTTGCCAATTGGGAATGAGCAATTGGCAATTGGGAATTCGCCAAAACTTCGGCCTTTGCTGTCTCGGATTGCCAAACTATTTCTAGATAATTCCCAGCATCCAATTGGGCATTAACCAACCAATCCCAAGTTGATAGATAAATACCTTGAGGAAGTGCGATCGCACTTGTTGCTATTGCCAGAGAGTTCCCTGTTTGCGATAGTTGAGTATACCCGCAGCTTTGCAATTCTAAAACTTTTTGATAATAGTCGATCGCCCGTTGCCATCGCCCCTGTTTTTCCAGCACTTTTGCCAACTCTAAATAAACCTGCGGTAGAGCTGGTTGAACCGTCAAAGCCATGCGGTAAACTGCAATGGCCGCAGTCAGGCGCTTTTGCAGTACCAAGCAATTGCCCAGCCGCCAGTAAAGTTCTGGATTTTTCGGATTAATTTGCAAAGCTTTTTGATAATAAGTAACGGCAGATTCAGTGCCGCCGTACTCTGTTAAAGCATTTCCCAAATGCAGGTAAATTGCTGCTAAATTATCGCAAATTTCAGCAATTGGTAATTGGGAATCGGGCATTGGGCATTGGGCATTGGGCATTGGTAATTAATCTTCCCTCGGACTTCTTCCGACGGACTTCTTCCGACGGACTTACATCCGTTACATCCGTTACATCCGTTACATCCGCTACAAAATCCGTTGCCGAACTTCCCATCAATGCTGCGAGAAATCGATCGCACGCAGCGATCGCCCTTGACAACTCATCATCCTCTGCAGCAGCAGTTTGCCGGATTTCTCCCAAACGGCGGTAAGCCTCAACAAAATCGGGCTTCAGAGCTATCGCCTGCCGAAAATAAGGCATGGCTTCGGCAATTTTACCCAAAACCATCAAAGAAAATCCGGCATCCGTACAGCCCGAAATATGTTGGGGATTTAGTTCGATTACCCGATCGAAACAAGCAACCGCCGCCGAATGTTCCCCCTGCAATTGCCAAGCTTTCCCCAGATTGTAGTGGGCTAAAACCATGTCTGGTTCCAACTCAATAGCTTTGAGGTAAGATGCGATCGCCCGATCGGGATTTTTGCCCTGCAGCGCTTGAGCCAAATTATTGTGCAGCGTCGCCCAATCCGGCTTAATCTCCATCGCTTGTTGATAAATCTCGATCGCCTCAGCAGGGCGATCGTCCTTCAGCAAAAGCACGCCCAAATTGCTGTAAGCTTCCACATAATCCGGCGCCACGGCAATTGCCTGACGGTAGGTATCAATGGCCGCAGCAAGCTGATTGTTTTCATCTAAAACCACAGCCAGATTGTAGCAAGCAGCGAGATAATTCGGTTTAAGGGCGATCGCCTTTCGGTAACAGTCGATCGCCCCCAACAAATTACCCTGCTTGTGAAAAACATTTCCCAAGTTATAATGAACTTCCGCCCAATCTGGCTTCAAATCCAGAGTTTTGCGGTAATGAAAAGCCGCCTCATCCAACCAGCAATACTCGTTGTAAAGTTGACCCAAATAAGCATGAGCCAGAACAAACTGGGGCGAAATTTCCAAAGCTTGCACAAAAGCATCTCTTGCCGCCGTCGGGTCTCCGCTCGCTTCGAGAATTTCGCCTAAAGTGGTGTAAGCTAGCGGCGAAAATGGCTGTAGTGCGATCGCCTGATGGCAAATATCGATCGCCTCAGTTAACTTCCCCTGCTTCAAATAAACTTGGGCTTGACGGATGTATGCTTCAGTGCTCATTGCTTCTGGGCAGTTGCGGTTTTTCCCCGCTTCAGGAAAACTTATAAATTATGATTTGAAAGTTTGTGTATATTTTATACCAATTTCATAAAGTTATGCTAATACCCAAAGTTTGACTCCCCCCCTTAATAAGGGGGGGCTGGGGGGGGGTAGATATGTAGTAGCGCTATTTTATGAATTTGGTATTAGGCGATCGGGCGATCGATTAATTTCATCAATAACTGGCGATCGATTTTTTTTAACAGTCCCTACTTCAATTCCAGAATTGAAACCTCACCCCGCTGATAGCAGAGTGAGGTTGAAATCCTTTAAAACACGATCGGCAGTTGTAAGAACAGCCCCAGATGTTATCCAGTGCTGCCCCAAAACTGCCAGTTGTTTTAGAATATCTCTAAGTTGTTGGAGCTGATTGTCAGACCAGGTTGCAACTGAGCAATAGTTAGCACTCCGCCGATACCGTTGAAGTACAGCACACCGTTTTGCGGGTCGTAAACCAACTTGTTAGCAGTTCCAGGGCTGGTGGCTGCATTGAAGTTAGAAACCACGACAAACTCGCTGGAATCCAAGTCTGTGCCCAAAGAACCCAACACGCCGCCGGACTTCAATCGGATCTTATCTTCGCCCGGAGTAAAGTCAGTGATCGTGTCTACGCCGAAGTCGCCGCCAAAACCGCTGAAGAAGAACGTGTCGCTGCCAGAGCCGCCAGTCAAGACATCGCTGCCTCTGTCGCCAGAGATAAAGTCATTGCCAGCACCGCCATCGACTGTATCGTTGTCCTTACCGCCGTAGAGGCTGTCGTTGCCGTCGCCGCCGCTAACGATATCGTTACCTCGACCGCCAAAGACAGTATCGTTGCCGCTTCCGCCGAGTACGGTGTCGTTGCCGTTGTCGCCAGAAATCAAGTCATCGCCAGGACCGCCGTCAACGACATCATTTCCTTTACCGCCAAAGATCCTGTCGTTGCCGTCACCGCCAGCGACTGCATCGTCACCGCTGCCTGCAAAGATTGCGTCGTTGCCGCTGCCGCCGCCGATACTGTCACTGCCGCCACCGGAAATAATCAGGTCGTCGCCACCGAGACCGGCAATAACATCATTGCTGCCAAAAGTCAGGATGATATCGGCTTGTTCGGTGCCGTTCAACCTGTTCTGGGTTTGAGCGCCGATGATGTTAGAACCGCCGCCTGCTCCGGGAATAGAAGATACTGGCGTTGTTGGATTAGTTACCTGTGTCATTTACACTCCTCCTAAAAGATGAATCACTTTTCTACAATACACTTTTCCCTCCAAAGGGATTCAATAAATCAAACCGGACATCGGTTGAGACCCTAATTGACCCGGCTGCTATAAGCTGTCATGTAATTTAATTTTTGACATACTCACCGCCCTAAAAGTTCGGTAATTCTTGACAGTTCGTCGGGATGTGCTATCGAAATAGTTTTAATTTCCCGGGTTTGTCCGTTTAAAGTCTCCCAATGCCCGCTAGGCGACTTTGCACTCAAGCTTCCGGGTTGGATTCAACCATTGCCCTTTTGGCTGTCGCTAAGGAGAGCTCTCATCGAGAGTGATGTTTCAACGTCTCTTGAGGCTAGAGATCCTTTGAGTATCCGAATATTCTGACATAAAGCCGTCCTTTTAGGGCGAAGCTTGTATCTCATTTTTTCGATCGGCCAGGAACCCGGGAACGCGAGTTGAATCCTTGATTCGTCCAGCAGCAAATATCGGGCTTTTCCTGCTTCGGACTCTCCACTCCACAACTCCCTCCTACAACACGAAAATATTCCACTTAAACGTTTGTGAGTTTACCATACCTAGCTTGGGTGCGGCCAGTCATTTTTAAAAGAGTAGCCTGCAAATACACGCAGACCTTTTTAAATCGGAGTATACTCTCAAGATTGAGAAGTTGCACCGCAGTCCTTGGCAACTGCCGATCGAGACTTTCGATCTCCAGCACGGGCCGGAACTTTCTTGCGATGTTTCAGTATACTCTGGTTGACCAGACTTTTTAGTTCCGCCAATAGTTCCCAAAAAATCAAAAATTTTTAGCGGGCATTTAAAACTCCCGCCCACCGAGGGCCCGATTCCATCAAACCCAGCCCCAAAACATTCCAGGAGGCATTCTTGAGGCTCATCGCCCGGTCTCGCTTTTTCCACCGGTTCCTGGCGCTCAACCGATGAACCGCGAAGGCGCTGAGAACGATCGGGAACACAAATCAGAGAAATCAGAATATTTACGTCCTTCCTAACGCCCTGTAAGCCAATACCGTTGGGTTGAGGCTAAAATTCAACAAATCTATGTCTAGCATTTGGAGTTCTCATCTGAGGTGTCGCTGGGCATACCTCACCAAGCTTGAGAACCGCTATAAGCGTTTTCGCAGTTCGATCGTTCCGATGCTACCGGATTTGATAAGCTGCTACTCTAAATTGAATACAGAGACGGGCTCTTCTGCCCATCCCACAATAATTGTAGAAAAATTTACTGTAAAATTAGATGCAAAGCAGACGATCGCTCAAAAAATGCAATTCTTGAACGAGTGAAACAGCGCCCCAGCCACCGCAAGTTTTGAAATCGCTAAAATCAACAATTTAACTTAACAAAATTAAGCTCTCAACAAAACTTTTTATGGCTAACTGTTAACTTCGAGGGGAGCGTTAGCAATTAGCAATTTCTGTGAAATTTGGTTCGGCATTCATAGACAAGCTGTACTATTTACCCGATCGGTTTGCTTCTAATTGCTGCGTTGATTCGTGGGAATAGCTTTGGCTGTCGTAGCTGTAGATGTGAGCCTCGCTCTCGAAAATATAACCGATAGAAGTAGCTGCATAGTAGCCCAGGGCTAGCACCGACACTACATTAAGAATTCGATAAATTGGCTTTTCAGACATTTCGTTCATTTTCACTCCTACTTTTTTTTGATAAATAGCAAAGTTGGGTACAGTGACGGCACTTTTTTTGAGAAGTTCCCGCAAATACAGCTCTCGATCGCAAATCCGATCGCTGGCGTTATCAAATCCTGATGTCCGATCGCACAAAACAAGTTCTGCTTGAGATTCCCACCAGTTTTCGCCGCTATTTAATATTGCAGTCTCTGTCTTTAATTGTCTATCTAACTGCGGTCATAGTTCGGCAATTATGGCGACATCGAACTCTACAATTGCCTGTTAAAAACGGCTACAATTTGAAAATATAGAACCGCCAAAGCTTGCACGACAAAGACTGTAGCCGTTTTTCTACTCGCGCGTTTTCCTAATTTCGATGCAGCGCGTGCAGCGGCCCAAAGTCAGAAAATTATTAATTTAGTCATCGATCGCTCAAATAAATGTGTCTAAAGTTATACTCAGCAAGCAAAAGACTGCGTTACATTGGATATGACAGCATATTCGGTGTAGGTGCTGTACGCAAAAAACCGAGTTTCTTCAACAGAATCAGTTGAGAAGTCTCGAACTGTAAAGAAACCCAGTTAGGAGCGTGTAATTCATCAACCTGGAATGTGCTGTATTTATGGAGATTCTCTGCATCCTCCGGCTTTGGCGAGACTGCTTCTTTAATAGATAACCGACAGCGTTTGAGTCAGTTATTTATACAATTTATTTGAACTATTGCTCGGATTTAGCTGCTTGTACAGCCGACTTTTTGCTGGTAATTTGCAAAAGGGATAGGGGCAGAACAACGGGCCAGATCAGAGGGCCGACGATTAAGGCTATCCAAGAGATTAAGTCAGTTTTTGATGTCGCACGATCGTTCAAAAAACTTTTGAACCAAAAAATAAAAACGATTAAGGCAATTGAAAAGTAGCTAATAATTATCATAAGAAAAGCTCGGTAAGTGGGAAACTCAGAGACTTCAGTCCTGAGAGGAAAACGGCTCGGCGATTTCAATCGCCTTGAATCCCCTCGCGGGGTGGAGGGGTATGGTTGCCCCTCCGATGAGGTATGGTTGCCTCAAGCCCCCATTTCTGGGGTAATGTTCGCTTGTCGGTCAAGGTTATAAAGGCTTGTTAGACTTGCAGCACTGCCTCAGTGACTTTAAGACTGTTTAACTGCAAATGACAGAGCGGGGAACTAGCGTCGCATTCGCCTGGTGTCGTGACCTAAATAACGTAGTCAGTTAAGACTTAGGCTGGTCAGTATAGCTTGCTCGATTTCTATTACAACCTCAGTGGCTTTAGCCCTGAGTTACTGACTGTTTTACCTCTCAGTCTATAGATGGGGTCGAAATATTGATTATTGTATCTCAGGGTGGGCTCGCCGATCGCAACTTTCCCCCTCCGCTGCAAGTGTCGATCGCCCAAACCTTTACAACTCTCCGAATCCAGAATCTGCGGTATCCAGCAAACACACCGATACCACAGTCGCGCCCGGAGCGAAAAGTCGGGCGTTGAGAACTTTTCGAGGTTTGCTTCAACTTTGATGCTACCGTCGCCGCGACGGCAAATGCGATCGAGTCTCTGATAATTTGTGATTGAACTCACCTATACTAGCAAACTTCGATCGCCAGTCGAGTGCCAAAGGATCACACAGCTTAGCCGACGGCAATCACCCTACCCTGCTCTCAAATGCTCCATATTATATTAGTCGAGTTCAACGAAATTTCATGCAAGCTCTGACTTTAAAATCCGATCGCGCGATCGCTGAACTGTTCTATCAAGTCACCCATTCAGGCAATCTGACTCGCACTCAAAGCCACGGGCTGCGATCCCTCTGCCAAAGCGCTCTGGCCCAAGATGACCGAGATGCAGTCAACCGCCTGCTTTACGCCATCCGCCGCGGATGGGTGAGGATTTCCGATTAGTCCCCTCAGACAGCAAGTTGAGATGAGCAGTTCTGCTTTCTCTGCTGTAAAGCTTTGCTAGCAATAAAATTTCCGCGAGTAGGTCGCTCCATTAACCCTCTCAAAAAAAAATTGTACTGCGATCGAAACGATCGAACCCGGTTTCTGGAACAAGCCGGGATTTTTGATGTGAAGCAGTCATTCGATTTTAGATTTTAGATTTTAGATTTTAGATTTTGGATTTACCCCACGGATAAATTCGGGGGCTTGAGGATTTGAGATTTGAGATTTTGGATTGATTCCACCGATCGATCGCGTGGCGGGTACCATCAACAAATTCGCTTGTCAGGAGTCAAGAGTTAGCATTCATTAAGTACATCCACAAAAAAAACACACCGCGACACCCGGTAAATGCAGCCAAAACCTGGTTTCTGAACACCATAAAACTTTTACCTTTAATTAAGTCGATCGATTTATTTATAGCAATTCTGAACACCATGAGATACGAGCCGAAAAAATGTAATTGGTAATTGGTAATTGGTAATTGGTAATTGGGGTAACTGGTAACTGGTAATTGGTAGTCCCCTATAC
>NZ_JBARVX010000314.1:0-2379 GCF_049646505.1 Microcoleus sp. | reverse complement strand
AGTTCCCGAACCGGATACTGGTTGCGGTTGCGAACCCTTGCCCCTGCTGAAGGAGATCGCATTTATCCAACCCCAGCCTTCCCAAATACTCAACTTCGACTCCAGCGCCTCCGCGCTCATTGACATCAAAAACTCTGTCATCGGGACTCTCGGAGACGATTATTTAACAGGGAACGACTCTAACGAATTCTTTGTCTCTTTTGAGGGCAACGACACGCTTTTAGGCGAAGGCGGTTCCGATATCTTGTTTGGAGACAAACAGCAAGACTTCATCGCTGCTGGTAGAAACAACGACATCGTTTACGCCGGTAAAGAAAATGATGTGGTGTTCGGAGGCAAACAAGACGATCGCATTTTTGGCGATCGCAATTCCGACACATTGTACGGCGATCGCGGTTCCGATACGATCGTCGGCGACAACGGCAACAACATCGACTTGACAGGTAACGACGGCGACCTGATTTTCGGCGGTTCTTCCCGCGACGCTATTGCTGGCGCTCAAGGTAACGACACCGTTTACGCCGGCAAAGACGCAGACATCGCCTACGGCGGCAAAGAAAACGACCTGATTTGGGGCGACAAGGGCCCGGACAGCCTCTACGGTGACAGCGGAAACGACTCTCTGTTCGGCGGCGTCCAAAACTCCCTAGACGGCGACCCAGAGGGGCAAGATTTCCTAGTAGGAGACAACGGCAACGACTTGCTCAACGGCGAAGAAGGCGACGATACTTTGCGAGGCGGTAACGGTCGGGATGTGGTGTTTGGAGGAAAAGGGGGCGATCGTATTTTCGGCGAAACCGACTCGGATACTCTCTACGGCAATCAAGGTTCTGATACCATCGTCGGCGACTACGGCAATCCCGCAGGCAGCATAAATGTTACCGATGAAGCCGACTTAATTTTCGGCAACGACACCGGCGACATCATTGGCGGCGGTAGCGGTAACGACAGCATTTTTGCCGGCAAAGGTAACGACTTAGCTTACGGCGGCAAAGATAACGACATAATTTGGGGCGAACTCGGTGCTGACACCATTGTCGGCGACGAGGGAGACGATTCTCTTTACGGCGGCGCGGCAAACCAGTCAGTCAGCGATGCCAACGGCCGCGATTTGCTGTTTGGGGGAGATGGTAACGACTATCTCAACGGCGGCGAGAGTTCCGATTCTCTCGGCGGTGGTTTTGGCAACGATACCGTTCAGGGCGGCAAGGATGACGATTTAGTACACGGAGATGCCGGCAGCGACTTGATTTATGGCGATGACGGCAACGATATTTTGTGCGGCGATGATGGCAACGATACCATTTTTGGCGATCGGGGGGAAAATGAGCTAGGCCCTGTGGGCGCAAACGGCCAGCAAGACTGCATCAACGGCGGCAGCGGCGACGATATCGTTTACGCCAATGAAGGCCAAGATACCCTCAATGGCGATGAGGGTAACGATACAATTTACGGAGGGAAAGATAACGACATTCTCAATGGGGGTGCAGGGGATGACTGGCTGTTTGGCGACGGGGGAGACGATACTTTAATTGGAGGTACTGGGAGCGATCGTTTTGTGTTAAACAGCAACAGCGGTATCGATACTATTCTCAATTTTGAAGTAGGAACTGACAAGTTTGTTCTCGCCGGCGGCTTGAGTGTTGATTCTTTACAAATTAGCTCTGCGGCGAACGGTTATGTCCTGCAAGTTGCTGCCACTGGGCAGGTTTTGGCTAATGTTTTTGGCCCTAGCAATGCTATTACTGCTCTCGATTGCGTGACTTTTTCTCGCTAAGGCAAAACTCGCAAAGGTTCTCGGCATCGGAATGCAAGTCCGCATCTATTAAGGGACTTGGATTCGGATGCGGAGAACTTTATTGCTGAATTTATATCAAGTCCGGCTGGACTGGAATGAGTCAACTACCCATCACCAAGCGGAGTACCGCCGGAGGTGTGGGCTTGTATCTGGACTCCACCGCAATTCTGAGAATCTAGAAAGAATCTCAGCTTTAGTTTCACGGCCCGATACATCAGGGGATGCTGACAAGCTCCCCGTACTCGTCCAGTCTTGCCGGACAAGCAACGCTCTCATTGCAATATTTCGCGCACCAATCAAATCAGAGTGTAACTCATGACTACAGCATTCGCACCGGAAAAATAGTCCTTTGTTTGGTCTATTAGCATCCGAAGTATGTCCGCATTTAGGACAACTTTTCGACGTGTAATGAGCCGGAACTTTCGTTGCTAACGAACCATTTAGATTGGCTTTGTAGTCGATATACCCGTGCAATTCGGCATAAGACCATTTAGCCTTATTTCTATTAGCTCTGCGCTGCTTTTTGCTAGCCTTCTTCCCAGACTTAGACTTAGTTCTATCTCGGATTCCGGTCAAGTTTT
>NZ_JBARVX010000313.1:0-3108 GCF_049646505.1 Microcoleus sp. | reverse complement strand
ATCGACTATCAATTTCTGTGCGCCGACGAATTTCTGGAACTAGAAGTTTTAGATGCCAAAGGCAAAACTCACAAGTTAGAAATAGAAAAAGATTATGACGAAGACTTGGGTGTGGAATTTGAAACAGCCCTCTTCGACGGACTAATTCAGTGTAACAATCGCTGCCCTTTTTGCTTTATTGACCAGCAGCCTCCGGGAAAGCGCGAAACTCTTTATTTCAAAGATGATGACTACCGCCTCAGTTTTCTTTACGGCAGCTATTTGACTCTCACCAATCTGACTGAAAAAGAGTGGAACCGAATCGAACAAATGCGGCTTTCTCCTCTCTATGTTTCGGTGCACGCTACTGAACCGGACGTGCGAATTCGGTTGCTGAAAAATTTCAGGGCGGGGAAAATTTTAGAGCAAATTAAATGGTTTCAAAAGCGCCGCTTGCAAATTCACGCTCAAGTTGTGGTTTGTCCGGGAATTAATGATGGCGAACATTTGGAGCGCACTTTGTTGGATTTGGCAAAGTTTCATACCGGAAATATTCCCGCTGTGGCATCGGTGGCGGTGGTGCCTGTGGGTTTAACTCGCTTTCGCCCTGCGGAAGATGAATTAATTGCAGTAACTGCGGAAAAAGCGCGGGAAGTTATCGCGCAAGTGCATCAAATTCAAGGGGTTTTGAGTCAGGGTAAAGCCGATAAGAAAAGGAAAAAAAATCATCCGAAATTCACCCCCCCCAGCCCCCCCTTGGTAAGGGGGGGAGAAGATGGGAATTCTCCGGAGGTTCGGGGGGGAAATTCAAAATCTGGCTGTATTTGGCTGGCTGATGAATGGTTTTTAATCGCGGGTTTGGATTTGCCGCCGGCGGCTGATTATGAAGATTATCCGCAAATTGGTAACGGTGTGGGTTCGATTCGGCAGTTTATTGGGCAGTTTGAAGCGGCTTTTGCTAAGCTGCAACTGCTGCCGATTATTCCGCCGCGCCAGTTGGTTTGGGTCGTGGGGAATGCTGTTGAAAAGGCTTTTGAGCCGATCGTACAACAACTAAACCAAATTCCCGGCTTGTCCGTCAAGATGGCCGCACTTTCCAGCCGCTACTGGGGACAAACTATCACCGTCACGGGTTTGCTCACCGGGCAAGATTTGCTGGAAGCTTTGCAGGGGCGAGACTTGGGAGATGGCATCTTGCTGCCTTCGGTTATGCTAAAACAGGGTGAACCTCGTTTTCTCGATGACATGACGGTAGAACAGCTCGAAAACTCGCTGAAAACCCGGATTTTGCCGGTGAGCGGAGTAGAGGAACTAATCTCAGGGGCGATCGGTCAGGCAAATGCTGAGGTTCAATTCTAAATTTTGAATCAAGCATTCAAAAGTTTAAGATGAGTAGGTAATTGTGACTTTTGATATACTCCCCGACCTGAAGGTACGGGGATTCTGGCTTCAAGCAACACTAGCTTCCTTTGGAAGTCTTACGGTGTCTAAGCGAAGAGAAGATACCCCTTCTCTTTGAATATTAATTGCTGCGTTCTTATCTCTATCATGGTGTGTACCACAATTAAGACAAGTCCACTCACGATCGCGCAATTGAAGTCCTGAGTGTTTGTGAGAACAATTGGAGCAAAGTTTACTACTAGCAAACCATTGTCCGATCGAGACAACTTGCTTACCTTTCATTGCAGCTACGGTCTGAAGGATCTCTAAAAAAGTGCCAAAAGCTAAGTCTCCTATCTTTCTACCCCAAAGCTTTTGCATACCTCTTAGGTTAAGTGTCTCGAAGCACAAAACATCATATTCATCACAAAGCTTATGAGACAATTTCCAGAACCAGTCACGTCTAAGATTAGTTACTCGCTCGTGGAGTTTAGCTAGATTAATTCTGGCTTTATTCCAATTGTTCGACCCAAGCTTTTTAGATGATAGTTGTTGAGATAACTTCTTTAGTTGCTTCTTAGCTTGCAATAAGAACAATGGTGATTCGATATCTTTACCATTAGAGTTAGTCAAGAAAGTTTTAAGTCCAAAATCAAAGCCTGCGATTTTACCCGTCACGACTCCAATGGATTCACTAACAGCATCAGTAACAATGAAGATGTACATATCTCCGCTTGGTACTCTCTTTACTGTTAGTGTCTTAATTTTCCCTTCTATCACTCTAGATTTAGAGTAACCGAACGTTTGCTTGCCAATACGTATTTTGTTACCTATAAGTTGATAACCAGCTTGCTTGAGAGTGAATGATTTATACTTCTTACTCTGACAAAATGAAGGTGGTCTGACACCTTTACTGTGGTGCTTGAAGAACAGCTTATAGCTTCGATCGATGCGGTCGCAAATGTCTTGCACAGCCTGAGAGCCAACTCGTTGCCAATAACTATTCTTATTTCTAAGTTTAGCTAGATGTTTCATCAGTTGGAACTTGTTTAAGTGCTTGCCAAACATTCGATAATAACGCTTGTGTAGAGCAAGACAGTGGTTGTATATGCTTGATGCTGCGTTAATAGTCCGCTTGAGATACCTATTCCTTTTGTGATTGTAGAGTTTGAATTTGTATGTTTTCATATCACTCGACCTGTGTTATTCTACAAGTATAATACTCTTGGCTGGAGATGGCAAGTATTCAAAAACAAATCAAAGCCGTCCTGAAGGACGGGGCTTTAGACCCAGACCTTCGGTAACTGTCTAGTCCAGGCTGCAGACTGGAAAATTGAGAACTCAATCTCGATCTAAAATTGTCTCTAGAATTGCACTAATTAAAAAATTATGCGTGTTTTTCGTCAAATCGTCGTGGTCGGAGTGGGCGCTGCAATTACTTTCAGCAACGCCGCACAAACTGCTTCGGCACAGCCCCCGGCTCAATCTCTCGACAGCTCGGCCGGCTTGAATCGGCTCGAATTAGGCCCGAATGTTCGATCGACCTCAAACACAGCGTCAGAACCAGCATCACAGCCCGAAGAATCGATCGCCCTCAACCCCCCAACCTCCGAGTCTCAGCAGCCGGCAGCAGCTAACAGCATCGCCTCAACTCCGCCAATCCAGCCAGAACCAGCATCAAAGCCCCAACAGGCGGCTCCGGCTTCCCCTGCAACTCAGTCTGCCGAAAACGTCGCGCAGTCGGGAACG
>NZ_JBARVX010000312.1:0-5521 GCF_049646505.1 Microcoleus sp. | reverse complement strand
GTCATTAGTCATTAGTCCGAGCGTGCGAATACCTTAAGAGTTCGCTGGGTTTTGCAAACAGTTGATCCCTGCGTAATGGTTCGAGTTTGCTCGATCGCCAGAAGCGAGAGACGATCGCAAATTGTGCTTCTCATTCTTCCCTCCTCTGGCCTCTAATATCAATTCCTCTCTTCATCGTCCTGTATTCATTTCTCTCTGACCTCTCTGTGTTCTCTGTGTTCTCTGTGGTTAAATCATTCCGATGCAACCGGAAACGATATAACCTCTTTTTTCAACATCTGTTAAATCAGCCAATTGCATCCGGTGCCGAACTTCTTTCCTCACCGCAAAAACTCAATTAACTGCTGCAACTTCAACCAAGATTCGCCACTCGATAAAATGTCCTTAGCCAAATCAACTCCTGCAGCGTGGGAACCCATAGGAATTGCACCTCCCACCTGAAAAGCCAAAGACGCATTCAAAGCTACAACATCCATTTGCGCTGCTGTACCTTTGCCTTGCAAAACATTCCGCAAAATCTCGGCGTTTTCCTCAACATTTCCACCTTTCAACGAGCCGATCGCACTTGGTGTCAATCCGACCTGTTCCGGGTTTAAAGTAGTAAGTTCCACCTTGCCGCCCGACAAAACCGCCAAATCAGTCACATCACCCAAACCCGCCTCATCCAACTTTTCTCTGCCGTGAACAACTATCGCCAGCTCAGTCCCCAACTCGCCCAAAGCTTGCGCGATAGTTGATACCATCCTGGGATCGAACACCCCGATTACCTGCCCCTCCGGGCGCAGAGGATTGACGAGAGGCCCTAAAAGGTTAAAAACAGTCCGCACCTTCAAAGTGCGCCGGAGCGGTGCTACAGCCTTGAGTGCTGGATGCCACCCCGGTGCAAATAAAAAAGTGATCCCTACCGAGTCTAAAGCAGCTTTTACCTTCTTTGCATCGGCGTTGAGGTTGACTCCGAGTGCTTCTAGCACGTCAGCAGAACCGACTTTGCTCGATGCCGATCGATTTCCGTGTTTGGCGACTCGCACTCGGCCTGCTGCGGCAACAAAAGCTACAGCCGTGGAAATGTTAAACGTGGAAGCGCCGTCACCGCCGGTGCCGCAAGTATCAATTAATTTGAGATTGGAGATGGGAGATTTGCGATCGTCCAAAACACTTTCTGACTCGCCTGCGAGGGACTCAAACTGCAATACCTGAGCCATTCCCGCCAATTCTGGAGCAGAAATGCCTTTAGCTTGGAGCGCTGCTAAAATTGCGCCGGAAAGCACGGGGGGTATAGCTTCTGCTAGCCATCCCCGCATTAAGTCGGTGGCTTGGGCGCGCGAGAGAGATTGTCTGTCTAACAGTTGTTGTAGCAGGGCCGGCCACAGAGGAGAATCCGCTGTCAAAGTTGAAGCTGTGGCTATATCTGGTGTTGCGAGTACGGGAGAATCAGTCATTTATAGTAATTTTAGTCAAGTTTAGCCCGATCGAGCTTAGCGGCCAAACCGAGAATCGATCGGCATTTTACCAGACTTGCACCGTGTTCAATTTTTGCGCGGGAGATTTTAGAATTGTCAATGACTTACTGCACAATGGTTTAGAGCGTCCTTAAAATTGCATCTTGTTTGGGAAACTGCCCAAATCTCACCCTATTTTGCGCCCGCGCTCAGATTTTCGCCCCTGATGTTAGCAGCGTGACATCATTTGTCCGCCCGCAGCAGCCGAATATGAAGTTTTTGATACAACAATTGCCCTCTGGTTATGGCAACTTTAAAGGGAAACGCTCGATCGTGCAACTGCCAGCAGTCCGCTGTATTATATTTCACTAAAAATAATTAACAGTAACCGAGAGCACCAACGGATACAAGTTTCCGACAAAAGTTGTGGATACCCCAAAATTTTAGGCCAGAGCGACAGTCACAGATTCACTGCGCCGCAAGTCAATGATTCGATCCAAAATCTTCAATCCCCCAATCGACAGCACAGCACCCACAGCCGTTCAGTTGATACCTGCAGGTTAGTCACAGGAGAAAGAGTCGATCGAACTTTGACCCAAACCTTAAAAATAAACTCTTGCGGTTGTAAAATTCGCTGCCTCTGATTGTAGTAAAAATAGCATCGCCACTAACTTATTTCAGGGTACTTAACTGCTAATATATTCAGACAGATTTCAAGGAGCAGGTTGGGAATCGAGCAACTAGCCCGTCTGAAGGCCAGCCAAATCTTCACAAAAAACAAACCCAATCAACCAAACTTGCCTCAAAAACAACTAACATCTAACATCTAACATCTAACATCTAACAGCCCAGCAGGAGAAATGAATCAACATACTTGTGTAATTGTAGCGCCGGACAAAAAACAATCGCCAAGCTTGACGGCGATTGCTTGTTTCTCGACATCGCACGGCACATCCTCCTCCTAGTTCACGGCTCAGATTTGACAGGAATCGACCAAAACTATTCAACTCAAACACAAGAGCAGGGTATTCAAAAGTGGGAAATCAAAAATTAGAAAATAAAGCCAGAGAATGCCTGAATGTGCAGGAGGCGCTACAGCAAATGGAAGCAAAATATTACAGTATGTTTGAAAATGCAGTTTCCGGCATTTTCCAGACAACTATCGAAGGTCGTTACCTCAGCGCTAATCCCGCTTTGGCTCGCATTTACGGGTACAATTCCCCAGCAGAATTGATGGGGAATCTGACCGATATTAGCGATCAGCTTTACGTCAATCCCGATCGCCGCGGCGAGTTTGTTTCGGCTTTGCAAGCGCGCGGCATCGTATCGGATTTTGAATCGCAGATTTATCGCCGAGACGGCGCGGTAATTTGGATTTCGGAAAATGCGCGAGCAGTCCGCGATCCCGACGGCAAATTGCTTTATTACGAAGGTTTTGTGGAAGATATTACTCAGCGCAAAAATGCAGAATCTGCACTGCGAGAGAGTGAAGAACGCCTGCGAATGGTAATTGAAGGTGTTAAAGATTATGCTATATTCATGTTAGATACTAAGGGATATGTAGCTAGCTGGAATTCCGGCGCTAAAAGAATTTTGGGGTATGAAGCCAGCGAAATAGTAGGCAAAAACTCCGAGTGCTTTTATACGCCTGAAGATATTAAAATTGGCAAACCACAAGAAAAATTAGCCACAGCTACCGCAGCAGGTAGATATGAAAGTGAAGGCTGGCGATTTTGCAAAGATGGCTCCAGATTTGTGGCGAAGGTTATTGTGACTCCTTTGCGGGATGAAAGCGGAGAGTTGCAGGGCTTTTCTCAAATCATGCAGGACATTACTAAGCAAAAGCGGGCGGCAGAGGAAAAGATGCAGTTGATTGCTTCTTTGCAGGAATCGGAAAAGAAGTTTCGCAGTCTGTACGAATCGACAACCGATGCGGTAATGCTGCTAGACGAAGAGGGTTTTTTGGATTGCAATCCGGCAACTTTAAAGTTGTTTGGGTGCAGCACAGAATCGGAGTTTTGCGGCAAGCATCCTTCGGAATTTAGCCCACCGCTACAACTGGGATCGGAAGATTCTATGAGTCTGTCTCAAGAGCGAATTAATACTGCCATAGCAACAGGAAATTGCCGTTTTGACTGGCTGCACCGCCGTTTGGACGGTTCGGAGTTTCCGGCGGAAGTGCTGCTAACTTCTATGGATATCGGCGGCAAAATGGGGCTGCAAGCTGTGGTGCGCGATATCACTTATCGGGTGCAGGCCCAGGAGACTCTGAAGCAGGCTAACGAGGTTTTGGAATGCCGGGTTAAAGAGCGGACAAGTCAGTTGGAAGCAGCTATTCAACAGTTGCGTTTGTCGGAGGAAAAGTTTTCTAAGGCTTTTCGGTCGAGTCCAGATCCGATGACTATTACTACTTTTGCTGAAGGCCGTTTTATTGAAGTCAATGATAGTTTTTTAGCGATAACTGGTTACAGTTTAGCAGAAACTATCTGCCATAACGTAGGTGAGTTAAATATTTGGGCGAAGCCAGAAGAACGAGTTAATTTTAGGAAAGTATTGCAAGAAAAATATGTTGTTCGCAACCAGGAATGCGAATTTCGGGTAAAGTCGGGATCGGTGGTGGTGTGTTTGCTCTCAGCAGAGTTGATTGATTTGGAGGGCGAACTTTGTATGCTGGGGGTGATGACGGATATTACCGATCGCAAACGTGCAGAAGAAGCCCTGCGGGAAAGCCAGCGGGCACTGGCCACGCTGATGAGCAATTTGCCGGGGATGGCCTACCGTTTTCGCAATGATGCCGATCGCAGTATGGAGTTTGTCAGCGAAGGTTGCTATCAGTTATCCGGCTATTCTCCTGAAGAATTTATCGGCACCAGGCAAATTTCTCTCTCGGAATTGACACACCCGGACGATCGCGAAATATTCTGCAATGCCGTAGAAGTTGCTTTGCAAGAAAATCGACCCTACCAGCTAAATTACCGCATAACTTCTAAAAACGGCGAATTAAAATGGGTTTGGGAGCAAGGTTTGGGAGTGTATTCCGACTCTGGAGAATTGATAGCTTTAGAAGGGTTAATTACTGATATTTCCGAACAAAAACGCAGTGAAGAAGCTTTGCTGCATTCGCAAACAGAATTAACTAAACAAAAACTTCAGCTAGAACATACTTTGCACGAATTGCAACAAACTCAAGCCGTATTGATTCACACTGAAAAAATGTCTACACTCGGTCAAATGGTAGCAGGTGTCGCTCACGAAATCAACAATCCCGTTAACAGCGTCTGCGGCAATCTCGTCCACGTCGGCCACTACACCGAAGATTTGCTAAATTTGCTCGATATGTACCAGCAGCACAGCCCGCAGCCGCCCGCACCAATTCAAAATAAAATTGAGGAAATCGAGCTAGAGTTTCTGTTAGAAGATTTGCCAAAAGCGATGTCCTCGATGCAGATTGGGGCCGATCGCATTCGGGAAATCGTGCGCTCTCTGAGAACTTTCTCTCGCAAAGACAATTCTCAAATGAGCAAAGTCAACCTGCACGAAGGCATTGAAGGAACGCTGCTAATCCTGCAAAGCCGGTTGAGGGCGCGCGGCAGCTATCCCGAAATTGCGGTAATTAAGGACTATGGAAATTTGCCTTTGGTTGAGTGCTATTCGGGTAAAATAAATCAAGTGTTTATGAATTTGATCGGAAATGCGATCGATGCGATCGAGGAATACAACGCAGGGCGATCCGTTGCCGAAGCCAAAGCTAACCGCAGCAAAATTAAAATTAGGACAGAAGTCCAAAACTCCAACGCTGTAATTCGGATTTCTGACAACGGCCCAGGAATGCCAGAAGAAGTTTCCCAGCAGTTGTTCGAGGCTTTTTTTACCACCAAACCCGCCGACAAAGGCACCGGTTTGGGCCTGTCAATTTCCTATAAAGTTGTCCGAGAACACGGCGGCACGCTGAGTTGCGTGTCTGCACCCGGTCAAGGAGCCGAGTTTATCATAGAAATGCCGATCGAGCAAAATAGTGATTAGTGATTAGTTATTGGTTATTGGTTGTTGGTTGTATCAAGTCCGAGCGATCGCTTATAATT
>NZ_JBARVX010000311.1:0-4712 GCF_049646505.1 Microcoleus sp. | reverse complement strand
ACCAATAACCAATATAGCCTTTATCAGAAAGATGAGGTACTGTCTGGAATAGGGAATAGGGAATAGGGAATAGGGCATAGGGCATAGGGCTATCCTCACTTTTTTGAGAAAGGTTATAACAAATAACAAATAACAAATAACAAATAACAAATAACAAATAACTAATAACAACCAACCAATCACCAACAACCAATAACCAATAACCAATAACCAACAACCAACAACCAACTTTTTAAGTATTGATAGGTAAGCGGATGGTAAAAGTAGAACCAACGCCGACTTGACTGTTTACTGAAATATTGCCGCCCATCATTAAACAAAAACGCTGGCTGATTGCTAGTCCCAAACCGGTGCCGCCGTACTTGCGCGTGGTAGAAGCGTCTGCTTGGGTAAAGGGTTGGAAAATGTGCTGCAATTGGTCTTGATTCATCCCAATTCCTGTATCTGTACAATTAAAAACTAAAATTTCTTTACAGGAATTTGATTGGGGAGAATTTGCCGGAAGTTCATAACGGTTTTCTGGTATTGCTTCGCTGATGTTGTCAGCGGTTTCTCGGCTGGCGCTGAGGGTGATTGTACCGTTTTTAGTGAATTTGGCGGCATTGCTCAGCAAATTTAATAAAATCTGCCGCACTTTGGTAATGTCACCGTACATACTGCCAAGATTGGTAATTTCCTGTAAGTTTAAAGTGTTATTATTTTTTTCGATTAGTGGGGTGGCGGTGTCGGCTACTTCTTCAATCAAGGCGGCGATGTCGAAGGTTTCTAAGTAAAGATCCATGCGGCCGGCTTCGATTTTGGAAATATCGAGAATGTCGTTAATTAGTGACAGCAAGTGTCGGCCGGATGTGCGGATTTTGTCTAAGTCTGGGGTGAGTTCGTCGTAGCCCAATTCTTCGGTTTCTTCTTGGAGCATTTCGCTGTAGCCGATGATGGCATTGAGGGGTGTTCGCAGTTCGTGGCTCATGTTTGCTAAAAATGCGCTTTTTGCGGTGGAGGCGGCTTCGGCTGCTTCTAGGGCGACTTGCAAGGCGGTTTCAAAGACTTTTCGATCGCTAATATCCTCGATGCTGCCTTCATAGTAGAGTACCTCGCCGGCGGCGCTGCACACTGCGCGGGCGCTTTCGGAAATCCAAATTATGCTGCCGTCAACGCGGTAAACTTCTGACTCAAAGCCGGAGATTTGTCCGAATTCTTGCATCACTCGCAAAAACTTCTGGCGCTGCTGGGGATTGACGTAAGCTTGCTGTCTGATGTTTGTGAGATTTGAGATCAATTCTTCGGGATTTGCGTAGCCGTAGATGCGGGCTAAAGCTGGATTTACGCTTAAGAAGCGGCCTTCTGGGGTTGTTTGAAAAATGCCTTCGACTGCATTTTCAAAGATGCTGCGGTATTTTTGTTCTGCTTGACGCAGTGCGGTTTGCGTGCGATCGCGATCGCTAGCTTCGATCGCCAACGATACCAAATCTGCGAGGGAAGCAACAAAATTTTGTTCTTCAACTGTCCAGTGGCGAACACTTCCGGCTTGTTCGATACAAATGACTCCGACTGTTTGTCCTCCCAGCCGCACCGGCGCATCTAAGGTTGAGGTGATGTTATTTTGTGCAAAGTAAGATGTCACTAATTCTTTGGTTCTAATATCTGACAGAGCGTTGTCGGCTGCGATCGTCCGGTATTCTTCCAAAGCTTTAAAATAAGCTGGATAGTCTGCGGCGGCGATTTGAGTTCCTTGGGAATGCTGGTTGTTGCTGCACCAAAATTGGTCGAGACATTGCAGTTTCGAGCGGCCCTCGTCGTACAACCAAGCTCCGACTCCTTCTGCATCTAAGGTACGAACCGCAGCTTCGGTGATTTGTCTCAAAGCTACTTGCAAATCGCCTCGATAAAGCGCTTTGTTTCTTGCCAATTCTACCAAAACCGTATTTTGTTTGAGCAATTGTTTTTGCCTCATCCGCTGCTGGGATTCGGCTCGTTTTTTTTCGGTAATGTCGCGGGCCACCCAAATTACGGATGCTTCTGACAGGGGCGAAATACTGGCGGCAAAACAAACTTCGCGGCTGTCAATGGTTAAATCGTATTCGATGCTGACTGCTTGCTGAGTATCTAAAGCTGCTCGGATGCGGTTTAAAAAATAGTCGGCTGTAGCTTGCGGAAACAGTTCTCCGATTGTTTTGCCTACTAATTCTTCGGCTGGTTTGTAGAGCAGAGACATATTTGTGGGGGCGACTTTTAAGTAGCGTCCGGTGGCATCCACAACTATAATTAATTCGTTCATGGCTGCAAACAAAGCCCGCAATTCTGCTTCGGTGGCTTCGAGTTCGGCCGTGCGTTCTGTTACTCGCTGTTCTAAACTGGAGTTGGTTTGTTCGAGGGCGACAAAAGACGATCGCAACTGTCTGGCCATCTGGTTGAAAGACTGAGCTAAAAGGCCGAGTTCGTTGACTCCTTTAACTTCGACTTCGCCCTCTAATTCCGAGGATGTGAAGTCGGAGGATTCGGACATTTTTGTTAATGCTTTGGAAGCTTCTAGCAGTCGGGTAATCGGTTGGACAACCCAGCGAGATGTGAAGATTCCGAGGACGATCGCCACTATGAAGGCAAAAAAGCACAATAAGATAGTTGTGCGAGTGCTGGCGTTTATTTGCTCCATAAAGTCTGCTTCCGGGATGACCACTACGATCAGCCAATCGAGGCCGCGGCCGTCTTGCAGGGGAGCGACCGTAATGAATTGACGTTTGCCGTCCAGATCGAAGGTAAACTGTCCTTGGCTGCTAATTTGTCTGAAACTGCCAAATTGTTTTTCCAAGTATGTGGATGCCGATCGAATGAGCAAATTTTTGCTTTGTGTCGCCAACAGCCGTTTTTGTCCGTCTTTGGTGGTGACAAAGGGCAGTTCGTCTGTGGAACTGGCGACTATTTCACCGCTGCGTTCGATCGCAAAAACTTGTCCCGACGGGCTAATTTTGATGTTTTTGAGAAAATCGCTGATTTGAGAAAGAGTCAGGTCAATTGCCAGAACTCCCTGCAGGCTGCCCGTTTGGTTGTAGATGGGCATCACCGGAGTAATCCCCAGAACTGGCTGGGCTGTGAAGACGTAAATCGGAGACCAACTGGCTTTTCCTGACTGTTTGGCAGTTGTGTACCAGGGTCTTGTACGGGGGTCGTAGGGGGCGGTTTTGATTAGCTCAGTGCGATTTCCCTGGCTGTCCAGGCGATAAATTTGGCGGTCGGGAGCGGTTGATTCGTCTCTGATGTATACTAAGTCTTCTGCTTCGCGTTTGAGCAAGAGAAATCTGCCCTGTTCGTCGCCGTAGTAGATGGTTGTAGTTCGATCGCTCAGCTTGGTCTGGTTCCACAAATAGCGCTCTAAATTGGGGAAATCTTCTGGGTTTAAGTTTCCCGAGGCGATCGCAGCAGTATTCATTTGCAGAAACAGGTGAGACACATCCCCAAAACTGCGGAAATTTTCTTTAGTCCGGGCTGCGACTTCCAAGCTCAACCTGGTAGCAAGGTTATTGACGGCTTTCTGGCTGTTGCGAAACGACAGCCATCCCGTTACGCCGACTGCTACGGAGATTTGTACCACCAGGGGTATCAACAAAACTAGGCTCAGTGACATCTTGGGCGAGCTTTTCATCACACAACTGCTCAGACTTTTCAATAACATCAATATTCTTGCACTTACCAGGTTTGCGTGTCATTTGTCGATTAAAAGATGCCCTAGATATTATAAATTATCAAGTTGCACACCAATAGTGAAGTGCCGCAGCCTGCCGCTCAAAATTTGGTTGAGGTTTCAACAGCTACTGTAAGAAATTATAATATTAATTGTGCCACTACTTGTGTGAATTCCCCGATCGCGATCGGGGACGCGGTGCCCAAAAATCACACCCAATCAAACATTATACAACAGCAGGCAAGCCCCGAACCCTTAATCGATCGGTCAGTCCAAATTATTATTTAACCTCAAACCTCAAATTGTCTAAAATCTACAATTCTCTCATTTTCTCCGGATGCCGAACGCCAGCCTTGTCCCTGCTGAATAAAAAATTGATTCTAAATTTTTCTACCAAGCCATCACAAATGTAAGTTATTTGACAATCCCCTGTTAAAAAATTTGCTATTAATAAAATAAGCGGGCAAAATCCCGATCGCGCCAAAAGAGGTTGAACAGTTGAGAGTAGACTGTTGACAGTTGACAAACGGACGATCGCTTGCGCCCCGCTCCGCTACGACCTTTTAGCAAAATAATACTTTTGGAGGATGACATGAACTATACATTTGAAATCGTATCTCCAACTTTATCATTTTTTAACCAGCAGCAGGAATTGCTGCAACAACAGCAACCGTCCGGTGTAGAATACTTGGGAAACCGGAAGTGCACTCTCGATTCCTTTGTGGCATCCGTAGAGATAATTTCTCCCGATCGCGGCTGGGATGTCGATCGAGTCGTAAACACCGTGATTAGTTTCTGGATCGACAACTCCGAGAGCATCCAGTATTGGAAGCACAGGTTGCAGGATGCCGGCAGCGAAAACTTGTTAGTCGCCAGAGTAGGCGATATCAAGTCTTTGCAAGCCGCATTTGAATCGCTGCTGGGCGAATAGGAAAATTAGTCATTAGTCATTAGTCATTAGTCATTAGTCATTAGTCATTAGTCATTAGTCATTAGTCATTAGTCATTAGTCATTAGTCATTAGTCATTAGTCATT
>NZ_JBARVX010000310.1:0-3588 GCF_049646505.1 Microcoleus sp. | reverse complement strand
CTGTTACTCAGGGTTTGGAAAATTTTAAGCCTGTTAGTTAGTCATTAGTCAGTTGGCAGTTGGCAGTTGGCAGTTGGCAGTTGGCTGTTGGCTGTTGGCTGTTGGCTGTTGGCAGTAGTCATTAGTTAGTAGTCAGTAATCATTAGTCATTAGTTAGTAGTCATTAGTCATTAGTCATTAGTCATTGGTTACAATTGCAGTGCGAACTTCTAGCTTGCGAACGGGAGGCTAGCACTGCAAAATACTTGTCGCGATCGACGATCGGACAGGATGTGACTAAGCTGTGGCGGCATATAAATTATATGTCAAAAAACAATTCCCCGAATGAGTGGGGAGTAGGGGTTGGGCTTCTAGCCCGCCCAGAACATAGAATTTAAATGTCCGACAGGTTAATAACCAGAGGACTTACGCAGGTAGAGGCCAGAAACCGGGTTGATTCGTAAATATCTAGCGATCGAGCAAAGATTTTTCACAGCAACCTGGCTTCTTTGCGTAAGGAATGAACCAATAACTAATGACTAAAAACTTGGGAGGCTAAGGGCAGATTTGGATGTTGTGGTTACGGGAATTGGTCTTGTTTCGGCTTTAGGTACTCTAGAAAATAGCTGGAAAAAACTGCTGTCTGCGAATTGTGGCATTCGGAAGCATCAGCCTTTTTTAGAACTTTACCCGCAACCTTTGGCTTTAATTGGCACAAAACCTGCTGATTTCATCGCTTTAATTCAGCAGGTTTTGGCAGATGCTTTGCATGATGCTAATTTGACTTTGCCTTTGCCTGATTGCGGGATTGCGATCGGATCGAGTCGCGGCTTTCAGGCAAATTTAGAAATGTTGCTAAGAGGAAAGAAGCAAGAAGGAAGGGAATTCCCGATGCCCGATTCCCAATGCCCAATTCCCAATTCCCAATTACTAATTCCCGATGCTCAATTTGTGGATTTTTTGCCTCACATGGGGGCGATCGCCGCGGCGAGGGCAATTGGTTCGGCGGGGCCCGTGCTGGCGCCGATGGCTGCTTGTGCGACGGGCCTGCAGTCGATCGCCCGCGCTGTTGATTCGATCCGCACCGGTGAGTGTCAGCGGGCGATCGCGGGTGCTGTGGAAGCGCCAATTACACCGCTGACTTTAGCAGGATTTAACCGGATGGGTGCTTTGGCAAAAACTGGCTGCTATCCGTTTGACGAAAATCGGGAAGGCTTGGTGCTCGGCGAAGGCGGGGCTTTATTTGTATTAGAATCGGCCGAGCTGGCACGGCGTCGAGGTGCTAAAATTTATGGACGAGTTTCGGGTTTTGGCTTGACAAATGATGCTTGTTATGCCAGCGCGCCCGATTTGGGGGGGGAAAGTGCGATCGCGGCGGTAAATCAATGTTTGAAACAAAGCAATTTAGCAGTGGCTGATATCGATTTTATTCACGCTCACGGTACTGCAACTGATTTAAATGACCGACACGAAGCGCTGTTAATTCAGAAATTGTTTCGCCCCGGAGTTGCTGTTAGTTCGACTAAGGGCGCTACGGGTCATACTTTGGGAGCTTCGGGAGCTTTAGGCGCGGCTTTTTGTTTGATGAGCATTCGAGATGGGATTTTGCCGCCTTGCACCGGGCTGAAAAAACCGGGGTTTGAATTGGATTTTGTGCGCTGCGGGCGCGAGGCTGCTGTGAGAAATGCGGTTTGTTTGAGTTTTGGCTTTGGCGGGCAGAATGCTGCGATTGTCTTATCTGGCGATCGTTAATTTTTGAGAATTTCGCCGATCGACATTTAAATTGCACGCGCTCGGCAAAGTTAAAATTTTGTAGGGTTTGTTGGATAACTCGATCGCACATCCAACTTAAATCTCATAAACATTACCATATTTATGGATTTTAGTCAATTAACTAAGAATTTTCGTGAAATTGCTGCTGCTGTCCCAGTCTGGCGCTGGCATCCGGAGGCTCGCCTTTTCCTGGCCGGGGATGCCAGAACATAAAGCCCGATTAAAGCAGTATTGTATTTTATCAATGTATCAATGCCGATCGGCGAAGATAGAAGAAAGAAACTGTTTAAGTCAAGCATCAGGTATTATCTCATGGATCTGGCATCTCATCGATTTATGTCTTATTTTGAACCTCTTCAAGCTGCTCACCTGTGCCAAATAGCTGTATTGGAGAGTTTTGCTGAAGAAACAGTAGTTTTTGAAGAAGGAGAAGCGGCCGATTTTTTATATCTAGTTTTAGCCGGTGAAGTCGAATTTAGCAAGCAGATTGAAAACAATAAATATCAAGCTATTGCTGTCGCCGGGCCAGACAATTTTTTTGGCGAACTCGGAGTGTTAGACGGAGAGCCGCGCAGTGCTAGAGCTGTGGCATTTGCGGGTTCGACTCTGGCAAAAATATGTCGCGAAGAACTAATATCTACTCTCGAAGTAGCTAAAGGCAGTTCCGTATTGCAAATGTTTAATTTCATTATTAAAAATTTGCGGGATACTACGGATCAATATGTTAGCCAGTTCGTACACAAACAAAAAATGGTATTGGTAGGAGAGATGGTGAGTACAATCATTCACGATTTCAAAAGTCCTTTTACCGGAATTAAACTCTCCAGCGAAATGCTCAAAGAAATGCACCCCGATGAGGAAACTCAGGAGTGGTGCGAACTCATTCAATTGCAAGTCCAGCGAATGTTGGGGATGGCTGAAGAAGTATTAGAATTTTCGCGCGGTAACTCTACATTAAGTAAAAAACCAGTCAATTTAATCCAGACATTGCAGCAGTTTGAAAAATTGAACAAAGTTTATTTTGACGCGGCAAAAGTAGATTTGGTGATGCAGGCAACAGAAGTGATAGTGGAAGCAGACGAAAATAAAATTTTGCGCGTTTTGCAAAATTTAGTTGGGAATGCTGTTGAAGCTTTTGGCGGGCGCGGGGGGCGAGTAGAGATTATTGTGACACAAAGCGACGAGTGGGCAGAAATTAGCATTTACGATAACGGGCCGGGGATTCCGCAGGCAATTCAGGAAAAGTTATTTGAACCGTTTGTGACTTATGGCAAGCGGACTGGTACTGGCTTGGGAACGGCGATTGCTAAGTCAATTATTGATGCTCACAAAGGGGAAATTACCTATGAATCGGACAATGGAAAAGGGACAATTTTTTACATCCGATTGCCAAAAAATATTGCTGAAGCGGAGCAAGTTTAAGTGGCAGATAGATATCTAGATTTTCTCAATTTTCGTGAAATATAATGTGTAGCGAGTGGCAAAATCAAGTAAAATTTAATTAACGAAATGCTAAAAATCTGATGCCAGTTACTATTCAAACCTTACCCGCAGAAGTTATCAATTTAATTGCCGCCGGCGAAGTGATTGACTCGATCGCCGCTGCGGTACGAGAATTAGTTGAAAATTCTCTGGATGCTGGCGCAACTCGCATCGTTGTGTCTGTCTGGCCCGAACAGTGGCGGGTGCAAGTTGCAGATAACGGTACGGGCATGGATCTGGAAAATTTGCAGCAGGCGGCGGAGCCTCACAGTACGAGCAAAATTACCACGGAAGCAGACCTTTACAAAATTGCTACTTTGGGATTTCGCGGGGAAGCTTTGCACAGTTTGGCTC
>NZ_JBARVX010000309.1:0-10369 GCF_049646505.1 Microcoleus sp. | reverse complement strand
TCCTGATTTTGGCTTCTACTAACGATATTAAATCCGGGATAAATTTAGGATTAGTCACCGGTGCTTTATTAGTGCAGT
The DNA here is from genome assembly GCF_049646505.1 of Microcoleus sp. GTDB lineage: Bacteria > Cyanobacteriota > Cyanobacteriia > Cyanobacteriales > Microcoleaceae > Microcoleus. The sequence goes on along the minus strand of NZ_JBARVX010000309.1, from coordinate 10,291 downwards.
ACGCTTTCTTGCAAGGGCGAAATAATCTCGATCGCCAATGGGCAGAAATTTGGATTTACTTGGGCTGGCTAGAAGCCTTTGGCGTCCGGCTTTATTGGATAAATACGCCTTTAGTCAAGTACATTTCCGGGCCGCTGGGGCCGTGGAAAGTTGCCTTTGCTTCTCTATTTGCCTATTTCATTTACATCTTACCTTGGGATAACTGGGGTTGGTCAAAAAATCCCTGGAAGATAATCGCTTCTCTGATTCCAATCATCGCGATTGTGGAAAGTCCCGCTAAGTTTTATCCGATTAGCTTCCTCATAGCTGCCGCCTTCTATGTTTTCCTAGCTTGGGAAAAGCGCGAAGTCCGTTTTACCTACGTGAGTGTGGCGATAGTTGACTGGGTATTGCTGCGCTGGTTTGGACAAATCGGATTGACTCAACCCGAATGGTATTTTACTCCTTTAGGACTTTCTTTCCTTTATGTTGCTCAGTTCGTGAAGCGTAGCTATCCCGTAGGGAATCGCGCTTTGCAACTACCAGCCCAAAAAACCCTGCGCCACACTCTGCGAATCCTCGCCACGGCGCTGATTTGCGGGATACCTCTTTTGACTCAGCAAAGCCACGGTTTAGTAGCGGGGGCTTTTAGTTTGCTGGCGATTGTGGCTGGTTTGGCGCTGAGAGTGCGGGCGTTTTTGTTTGTGGGGACAGGAATTTTCTTAATCAATGTTTTCTATCAGTTGGTGGTGCTGATTTTTGACTATCCCCTGATTAAATGGGCGATCGGCTTGGCTTTTGGGATTGTGTTTATCTGGATTGCTGCTACTTTTGAAACTCGGCGCGATCGCATTTCTGCTTTTGTGCAGCATTGGGTTGTACAGTTCCAATCTTGGGATTGAATTTTCCGCAATACACCTCTTTGTTTCATTCCCTCGCTCTTCTTCAAAGTATCTGCGTTAATCTGCGTCGATCAGCAGGGCATCTGCGGTTGCTCTATCAATCAAAGATTTATGCACTTGCTCGTCTAATCAAATCCTGTTGCCCCGGAAGAGCGGGTTTACCAAAACTATAATTTTCTCCGATAAAATCTAAAAAAAACGCCCTTTTTTTTGGGGTCAAAGGCTTGACATTGCCGATTTAAAAAGGTATCATATGATAATGGGAGTGGTGGCAATTTTTAAATTTAAGCCACCACTCCCATTATCTAAATAATACCTTAAAAATCAAGCAAAATCAATAAGTAAAAATACCTTTTTTTTGCGCCGCGATTTGAGATTGTGAAAGCAGCAAAGGCGATGCAACAGAAAAACGGCAACTAAAAGGAGCGCCAAATAAGTGATGACAACTCAGTTAATCAAGCGCCTGTTCACAGTAAAAGAATATCATCAGATGATTGAATCTGGCATCTTGACAAAAGATGATCGAGTTGAATTGATTCGAGGAGAAATTGTTCAAATGGCGGCCGTCGGTAGAAGGCACACCTCCCATGTCAAGCGCCTGACAGAGTTATTCTATATCAGCTTATTATCAAGAGTAACCATTGGAGTTCAAGATCCGGTAGAATTGGACGATCGCTCGGAACCTGAACCGGATATTTCCTTACTGCGGCGGCGCGATGATTTTTATGAATTGGGACATCCTCAGTCGGAGGATATTTTACTAATTGTGGAAGTAGCGGATACAACCGCTGAAACTGACAGAAATATCAAAATTCCTCTTTATGCTGAAGCGGGTATTGCAGAAGTTTGGCTGGTAGATATTAACGAGCAATGTGTCGTAGTTTATCGCGAACCTTCTCAATCGGGATACCAAAATATTCAAAGATTCCAGCGGGGTCAGACTTTATTTATTCTAGCTTTTCCAGACATAGAAATTCCTGTGGATGCGGTGTTGGGATAAAAAGCTGGACTCATACCATTTTTTTTTCGCCGCGACTTGAGAGTCTAAATTAACAAGAATCAGCAAACAATTATAGGCAAAGGTGGGCAGAAACCCACCGTAAAGCAGAGCTATTAATTGTTTAATCTAACTCTGGATCGCCAGGTCTATCGAACACAATCTCAAAGATTCCCGATCGCACAAACCGCCGCAAAGCCCTTAAATGGTCATCCGCATCTTGGCGATTGCAAAAACGCGCAACAGCGTGATTTCTAGCATCAGGCAAAACCCGCACAATCACCCAAGGTTGGGCATAATCCGGCCTTAAGAAATCAGGCGTTTTCGTGAGTTGCGGATTTGGAGAATGTTCGGCAATTATTTGGGCACTTGCTTTTCGGAGAATGTCGAGGTAGCTGGCGATGAGACTGCCCGTGAGGTTGGCCGCCAACTGTTCGATTAGATGGCCCGCTAAGCTTTTGACCTCTTTTTCCTGCAACAGCACCCGCTGCGCGTCGAAATCGGTGTCAGAGTAGCTGCGGATGCAGGATAGGAGTTGTGTGATGCCGAAGTCGTCTAAAGCTTGTTGGTAGCCGCGAGAAAATTCGCTTCCGTCGCTGGAAGGTTTTATCATGGTAATAGCTCTCTTTGATTTTTAGAGCCACAAGCCAGCGACGAACTTTCCTAGGGCGCGCGCTGGCTTTTGACTTTTCCGAGTATAGCACGCAATAATCACATATATGTAGCGGATGCGTAACAGTTAGACATAAAGACCTAAATGCAGCACACTTAAGATCGGCTTAAACAAAACTAAATCTCCGATGACCAAACGCTTGACAACTTATTTAGCTGAAGGAATCTATGACATTCTTGAAGATTGGGCCGATCGAGAACGCCGTTCAATCAGCAGCTTAGCAGCATTCCTTTTAGAAAAAGCTGCGAGAGAAGAACAGGAAAAAATCCAAAAACAGCCACCACCCCCATCTGATGAAAAGCAGGGGCGACAGTAAAATTGCTATGAAATCACCAACGATATACTGACACTCAGCTTAAACAAAAACTTAGTCTCTGATGACCAAACGCTTATCAACATATTTAGCAGACGGAATTTACACTCGCCTTGAGGAATGGGCAAAGCAAGAAGGGCGATCGACTAGCAATTTGGCAGCATTCCTCTTAGAAAAAGCTCTTGTAGACCATGAGGAGAAACTGCTAAAACAGTCTGCATCTGATGAGAAGCAGGGGCAGCAGTAAAGTGGATGCTCCCATAGCCCGCAATCAACTGCGATCGGCTTAAACAAAACTAAATCTCCGATGACTAAACGTTTAACCACTTATTTAGCAGCAGGAATCTATGACATCTTTATACGACAAGGACAAATGGAAAAATGACCCTTACTTTCGATCGAGCTAATTATAGCAATTTGCTGGCAGAAGTCGCTCCACGGGCGATCGAAACCGAGGAAGAATACGATCGCCTCCTAGCAGTCGCAGAGCGGCTGACGTTCGCCAAAAACCGCACTCCCGAAGAAAAAGCTTTACACAAGTTATTGGTAACGCTAATAGAAGTTTACGAAGCTCAAAACTATGCGATCGACAAATCCGAACCTCACGAGATTTTGCAACACATCATGGAAGCCAGCGGCACCCGTCAAGCTGACGAGAGTGGGCATCATTGGATCGAGTGGCGTAGTGTCTGAGGTTGTTAATGGCAAGCGGGCAATTAGCAAAGCACAAGCTAAGGCACTCGGCGATTATTTTAAAGTGTCGCCTAGTTTGTTCATTTAATATGATGTAAATGCCAATTTTCAACACTCATACAGCAGTCTTCCGTAGGGTGTGTCGCTATCCACAATCTTTAAGAAATACGGCTAATTTAATAGCGACGCACCTGGTAGGTTCAATGAATCAAGAAGCCAGCCATTTTTTTTTAGCAAGCTTTTTTATTGGCAATGAAATGTTGGATTTGTTTGTTGACATATTGACAAAAATAAGGTGCGTCGCTATCAGATTGTCGCTTTTTTTGAGGATTGTTGATGTATCCGCACTCTACAGTTACTGTTGCTGCATTCTTTTTTTTAACTGGTATTATTTAATTAAAAAACCCGGTTCCTGCAAGAAACCGGGTTTTTAATCAGACGTTATTTATCCGCGTGTCATCGCACTTAATGACTCAAAGCGAATTCCGGCAATCTCGGTTCAGGTTCGCCACCCGGCAATACCTTCACCTGACCGTTTTCATCCACATCTACGATCGCGCTTTGGCCTTCTTTCAGCTTCCCAGACAGCATTTCCTCAGCCAGTACATCTTCCAACAACCGCATGATGGCGCGGCGCAAAGGCCTGGCACCGTAGCTGGGATTGTAGCCTTCTGTAACTAACAAGTCCTTGAACTTGTCTGTCACCGACAAAGTAATACCCTGTTCGGTTAAGCGGCTGAAGAGTTGCTGCAACATGATATCGGCAATCTGCTTGACTTCTTCCTTGTTCAACTGGCGGAAGACGATAATCTCATCCAAGCGGTTGATAAATTCGGGACGGAAAAACTGTTTCAACTCTTCGTTTACCAAGCTGCGGACGCGGTTGTACTGCGCGTCTGTGGCAGTTTCAGCAAACTCGAAACCGAGACCGCCGCCGCCTTTTTCAATCACTCGCGAACCGATGTTTGAGGTCATCACCAGCAGCGTATTCTTAAAGTCTACTGTCCGACCTTTGGCATCGGTCAAGCGGCCGTCTTCCAAGATTTGCAGCATCATGTTGAAGACATCGGGGTGAGCTTTTTCGATTTCGTCGAACAAGATGACTGTGTAAGGACGGCGGCGCACTGCTTCTGTTAGTTGGCCGCCTTCGTCGTAGCCGACGTAACCCGGAGGCGAACCGATGAGTTTGGAGACGGTGTGGCGTTCCATGAATTCGGACATATCTAACCGAATCATCGCTTCTTCGGAACCGAAGAAATAGGAAGCCAGGGCTTTTGTCAGTTCCGTTTTGCCGACGCCTGTGGGCCCGGAAAAGATGAAGCTGGCGATCGGGCGATTCGGATTTTTCAAGCCTACCCGGGCGCGGCGGATCGCGCGAGAAACTGCGCTGACAGCTTCTTCTTGACCGATTAAGCGCTGGTGCAGCGTGTCTTCCATGTGCAGCAGCAATTCCGATTCCGATTCTGTCAGCTTGCTGACCGGTACTCCCGTCCAATTTGCCACGATGTGGGCGATGTCTTCTTCGGTGACGATGGGAGAGATTCTGACTTGGCTTTTGTTGATCGTAGCTTCGGCGATTTCGGCTTCAATTTCTAATTCGCGATCGCGCAATTTGCCAGCTTTATCAAAGTCTTGTTCGCGCACCGCAGCATCTTTTTCTTTGCTAACAGCCGGAAGTTGTTTTTTGAGTTCTTTAACTTCGGGCGGGGTTTGCGAGTTCAAGACGTGGACGCGGGAACCTGCTTCGTCTATTAAGTCGATCGCCTTGTCTGGCAAAAATCGATCGTTAATGTACCTGTCTGACAGTGTAGCCGCTGCTTCTAAGGCTGCATCGGAAATTGTCAGTCTGTGGTGCTGTTCGTAGGCCGATCGCAAACCGTACAATATTTCTATTGTTTCAGCTACGCTCGGTTCGCCAACTTTTATCGGTTGAAACCGACGTTCTAAGGCAGCGTCGCGCTCGATGTGCTTGCGGTATTCATCCAAGGTAGTCGCGCCCACACACTGCAATTCGCCTCTAGCAAGGGCTGGTTTGAGCATATTGGAAGCGTCCATGCTGCCTTGAATCGCGCCTGCACCGACTAAGGTATGAATTTCATCAATTACCAGAATTATGTTGCCTGCTGCGCGAATTTCGGCCATGATTTTTGTCAGCCGTTCCTCAAATTCGCCTCGGAATTTTGTACCCGCAATCAGCGAACCCATATCGAGGCTGATTACTTGTTTGTCTTCTAAAATTTCCGGGACGTTTTTGTTAACAATTCGCTGGGCCAGACCTTCTGCGAGGGCTGTTTTGCCTACTCCCGGTTCGCCTACGAGCACTGGATTGTTCTTCGTGCGGCGGCCCAACACTTGGATCACGCGCTCGATTTCATTTTCGCGGCCCACCACGGGATCGAGTTTGCCGCTGGCTGCTAGCTTGGTGAGGTTTGTGCCGAATTCTTCTAAAGTCGGGATTTTGCGATCGCCGCTATCCCCCCTGCCTCCGGATGCCACCGCCACTTCTCCCACGGCGCGAATTACCTGCGTGCGGACTCTCTGCCGATCGATTCCCAGGTTTTGCAGCACCTTCGCCGCCACCCCTTCATCGTCTTGGATCAGCCCCAGCAAGATGTGCTCGGTGCCGATGTAATTGTGTCCTAACTGTCGCGCTTCGTTGAGCGCCGTCTCAAAAATCCGCTTGACGCGGGGGGTAAACGGAATTTCCGGCGGGAGGAACCCGGAACCTCTACCGATGATATTTTCAATTTCATTCCGCGCCTCTTTCAAGTTGAGGCCCATATCCAGTAATACTTTTGCAGCGATGCCAGTGCCTTCGCCTACGAGTCCCAAAAGGATTTGCTCGGTGCCTACAAAATTGTGGCCGAGGCGCCGCGCTTCCTCTTGGGCTAGCATTATTGCTTTAATGGCTTGTTCTGTAAAGCGTTCAAACATATTTTTTCCTTCCTACTGTCTTGGCGAGGGCTGTATCGCTGCTGGTGAGGAGCGATTTTGGAACACTACACAAATTATATATGTAAATTTTTGTGTATTTCCTTCTTTAGTAACAATGTATCGCTAGTAATAGGGGGCGGACAGTGGGGAGAGCCGAATAGTTGGGGTGTGTTTGCCGTCTGGCTGTGCGATCGGCAAGTGGCAATACAAATTAATGTCATCAATCATATTATTCACCGTCTCCCAATTTACTTTATTGCCCCTCCCCTGTCAAGCATTCTCTCAAAGCCTGCTAGCGACAGTACCCCGATCGCTAACCAGGAATACTTTTGTTTCAAATGAGGTTATTCGATCGAGTATTTCCACCCCAACCAATTTCATTTTAACAGCTTAAGGAACCTCTGGGCGCGCCCGATCGCAAATTTCCAATTTGCAGCGCCTCTTAATTCCTCTTATTCACCTCCTCGCGCCAGAGATTTCGATAACTTTTAAAACCAGTTTTTAGGGGCTTTTGGGACGGCAGACCGTTACATTTTCCTGACTTCAAAGCCATTGTGGAACCAACTGTTTAATAACTTTCACAAACCCGATCGCAATTTGAATCAGCGGCCAACCCGCAAAACCGATTAACACCGCCCAGCGAGTTTTAATATCCAAACCTTGGCGAACCGCCACAATTACAGATAGCAAGCTCCACACAGCTAATATCCGCTCTATCCCTTCTCCCAGCAAGGGAATTAATGTTAAAAAATTCAGCACTTGCGGGGCGTAAGCAAATCCGATCGGAACCAACAACTCCCCATAACTTACATGACCGGGTTTCAGCCACTGCCCGATTTTAAAAATAGTGAAAGTCCAAAAATAATAACCCCCCACCAGTGCCAAAGCATCTATCAAAAGTGCTAACAATAACACTGATAGCTCAGTTCGATTGATTAACAAAATGACGGCACTGCCAAAAACGCGGGACACCGCTGCTAAAATTACAATCGTTAAAGCTATCCGCTTCGTTCTAGCAGTGTAGGGAGTTTTTTCGTAAAAGTTGCTGTTCAAAGAAAGTGCGTTCCAAAGCGTTCTCCGCAAACCTGCAATTGAATCTTCTCCTCTCACCTTTAACTCCTGCTCCTCAAGATAGTTGACAACTCGGACAAAATAAGCTCTAATACAGCACAATCACCAAAATATTTCTACATAATTAGGTAATTAATATCAATTTTTTATGAGGCTGCTCCCGAATCTGATCCCCCCTAACCCCCCTTAATAAGGGGGGGACAAGATTCCTATCAAAGTCAACCCCTACTCCCCTTATTAAGGGGGATTTAGGGGGATCGGAATATGTGCAACTTCACATTAAATTGGTATAACAGGCATTCTACCAGATTTTATTAAATGCTAAGATTGATTTTCCGGCTATTTGCGTGGCTGCGCGGGGGAAGTTTAAATTTGTTGCTCATCGCAGGTCTAATCCTGCTAGTTTGGGGCATTCTTTCGCCAGTGGGAACTGTTATATGGTGGCTGGGTCAAAGTGCCGAAACTTTGGGTTTCAAAAAAAATTCGCCGGAGATATTGCCCGAAAACGACAGCAGCCCGGAAGCGGGCAAATCTTCGCCGAGCAATTGTTATATCATCTTTTTACCGGGAGTTGGCGATTTTTCGGGGGACGAACTAACACCGGGAGAAGCATTTTTTCTCAAACATTTAGTTGAACGTCACCCGCAGTGCATAGCAGTGGGAGATGTTTTTCCTTATTCAGCTTCTAACAAAAGTTTAGGCGGACAGCGCTGGCTAGCTCCTTTTTGGCGGTTTGCAGCACAGGCAAAAGGTGGGCCGATTGGGGCGGATATATTCATCAAAATTCGCAATCTCTGGAGGTTTGCAATTTCTCTCGACTATCGCTACGGTTTTGCATACAATCAGGGAATTGCCAGTGCAATTATCGATCGCATGAATGCTAAATCTCCGATTTCAGCTAATCCTCAAAAACCTTTGCAAATTATTTTAATTGGCACTAGCGGCGGCGCACAAGTTGCTTTGGGTGCTACTACCTATCTCAAAGAATGGCTGAAAGCAGAAATTACTGTTGTTTCAGTTGGGGGCGTGTTTTCGGGAGAAAATGGTTTTGCAGAAGCCCATAACGTTTTCCATTTTCGCGGCACTCGCGATTCAATTGAGGATATTGGCGGCATAGTTTTTCCGACTCGCTGGTACTGGTTCGCGACTTCTCCTGTCAATCAAGCTCGTTTACAAGGACGCTACGCAGAAGGTTTCAGCGGCCCTCACAAGCACGACGGCGAAGAGGGATATTTTGGGGAAGATCGGGCAAGTAACGGTGAAAAGTATGTAGATATTACGCTGGATAAGATTAATCAATTGCCTGTTTGGTCTGAGGGCGCGTCCAAAAAAAAGGACAAAAGTTCTCATCCAACTGTAAAAAATAATTAGGTTGGCAGTGAGGAATTTAGTTTTGATTGATTCCTAAAAATTCATCAAGACAAGACCAGAATTCCTACTACAAACCTATTTTATTAGAGTCGGTCGCCGCTCGAATTATATCAATTTTTTTAACATCGGAATTATTCATCTCTGTTCTGGGCATCTGCGTTAATCAGCGTCAATCCGCTGTCATCTGCGGTGAGAACTTTTGTTTTTTTAACCGCAGATACAGGCAGATTAACACAGATTAACGCAGATGAATTAGAGCGATTTTGGTGGCAGCGGTTGATTGTTGACTGTTGACTGGATTTTACAATTGGGATGCTACCGGATTTGATATCAATCGGTAACATACAGTTTTTTCAAACTGCACGGGCTTAAAATAACTGTCAAGATTAACGGTTGTTTCTCCTCCTCCTAAAAACAAATAGCCGTCAGGCCGCAACACCCGCCGCACTCTCGCTAAAATCGATTGCTTTGTCTGAACATCGAAATATATTAAGACGTTTCGCAGAAAAATAACATCCATTTGAGGCATCGATCCAAAGGGTTCTGTTAAGTTAATCTGGCGAAATTCGATCGAAGAGCGGATCTCTTCTTTAATCTGCCATTCCTTGCCGCAATCGCGGAAGTATTTGTGTAAAAATGCTGTTGGTAAACCTCGCAATACTTCGTGCTGCGCGTAGCATCCAGAATTTGCTCGCTTCAGCATTGTTGTAGAGATGTCGCTACCAATTATTTGCACTTGATTTCTCGCCAACTGCGGAAAATATTCGCGCAGCAGCATCGCAATACTGTAGGGTTCTTGGCCGCTGGAACAAGCAGCACACCAAATATTCAAAGTTCCCTCGCCTTGCATCTGTTTTAACAATTCCGGCACTATCGATGTTTTTAATATCTCAAAAGGGTTGACATCTCGAAAAAAAAATGTCTCGTTGGTCATCATTGCTTCGACAATCGATTCGTAAAGCGGGCTAAAACGCTGTTGTTTGATTTGTTTTAATTCTGCAACTAACCCGCTGACGGAATTCGTTCCGGCTTGTTTTGCTAATATCCCTAAACGCGATTCAACGAGGTACATTTTATCTTCAGCAAGAAATACACCGGTGCGATCGTACACGAGTTTGCGGATGTAATCAAAATCTGCAATAGTTATCGGCATGGTAATTGAAGGAAGAAGGAAGAAGTCATTAGTCATTAGTCATTAGTCATTAGTCATTAGTCAGTAGTCATTAGTCATTAGTCATTAGTCATTAGTCAGTAGTCAGTAGTCAGTAGTCATTAGTCATTAGTCATTAGTCATTAGTCATCAGTCATTAGTCATCAGTCATTAGTCATCAGGAAGAAGTCATTAGTCATCAGTCATT
>NZ_JBARVX010000308.1:0-8418 GCF_049646505.1 Microcoleus sp. | reverse complement strand
GTTTCAACCGCCGTCTGTCTTCTGTCTTCTTTACCTGTCAACGGTCAACTGTCAACGGTCAACGGTCAACTGCGATCGATCGGCAATCGCACCCCGAAAGTCGAGCCGAGTCCTAGGCCGGGACTTTCGACCCAGATAGTGCCGCCGTGGAGTTCCACCAGATGGCGGACGATCGCCAATCCCAGTCCTAGCCCGCCGTAATTGCGCGTAGAACTGCTGTCAGCTTGGCGGAAGCGATCGAACACAAACGGCAAAAACTCCTTGCTGATGCCAATTCCGGTATCGGTGACGGCGATCGTCACAGAGTGAACCGGAGACACAGACAGCATGGCACCACCAGCCGATCGCGGTTCCCCCTCCTCCGAGACCCTGATTTCTACGCGACCTCCCGGCGGCGTAAACTTAATCGCATTCGAGAGCAAATTCCACACCACCTGCTGCAAGCGAGCAGCATCGCCCCTCAAGGTACTCACCCCTTCGCCGCAACAACTCACCAATTCAACTCCGCGAGCTTCAGCATCAGGAATCAGGGCCTTGACAGCCGTTTCTACAGTCCCAACCAAATTCACCGGGGACAGCTTCAAACACACTTTGCCGCTGACAATTCGGGAAACGTCGAGCAAATCCTCAATCATCTGAGTCTGCAACCGCCCGTTTCGCTCGATCGTCTCCAAAGCCACAGCCGTTTTTTCGGGACTCAACTTGCGCTGTCGCAGCATCTGAGACCAGCCCACCACCGCGTTCAGAGGAGTCCGCAACTCGTGGGAAAGCGTTGCCAAAAACTCGTCTTTAATCCGGTTGGCCTCGGAAGCTTCCCGGTAAAGCCGCGCATTGTCGATCGCCACCGCCGCATCCCGCGCCAAATCCGACAGCAAAACCAAATCGGCGTGCTCGCAGCGGCGGCCGGACTCCCCGCACAGCAGCGAAATCGCTCCCAGCGTCCGCCCGCGAGCCATCAGCGGCACGCAGATTGCTGATAGCGGGCTATGGGAACACAGCACCAACAGCAATTCCCTGTCCGGTACCACCGCTTCGAGCGCCCAATTCGGTATTTCGGGGTAAAGTTTCCCCTCCCCAGTCCGCAGCACCTTTGCGACTCCGTGCCTTCCCTGGGGGTCTACCGGCAAGCGCTGGTCGATTTGCCACAGCAGGGCGACTTTGTTCGGATCGGAGTTAGCGACTGCTTGCAAGCGGAGCGAGCCGTCGGGTTCGATTAAATGCACGCAGCACCAATCCCCCAACTCAGGTACTGCTAAATCTGCCAAACCTTGCAGCGCCTGCTGGTAATCTAGGGAAGCCGAGGACAGCAAAGCCAAGGCTCGGGCGCGGAAATCGGCTGTTTGGGCCGATCGCTGGCGATCGTCAATATCCGTACAAGTCCCGAACCACTTGATGATTTTCCGCTCAGCATCCCGCACGGGTATTGCCCGACCCAGATGCCAGCGGTAAGCCCCGTCAGATGCCCGTTTAAAGCGGTATTCGACATCGTAATCCCCCCCCGTCTGCACGGTGGTTTTCCAGCGTTCTAGGGTATTTTCCACGTCATCTGGATGCAAAACTGGCTGCCACCCCCAGCCTTGAGTTTCCTCCAGCGTCATGCCGGTATATTCAAACCAGCGCTGGTTGTAATAGTCGATCGCGCCGTCGGGCAAAGCAGTCCAAACTATTTGCGGGATGGCTTCAGCGAGGGCGCGGTACAACTGTTCGCTGGCTTCGGCTTGGTGGCGGGCTGCTTGTTCCCGCGCCAAGGCGAGATTCCGCTGTGCTTCGGCTTGTTTGCGATCGCTGATGTCGCCGATCGCCCCGATCAATTTGTAGGGATTGCCTTGAGAGTCAAGCACTGCCGTGCCGCGATCGATCCAGTGCAGCCAGCCGCCGCCTTGGTTTTGAACCCGGTATTCCTCAAAAAATGGGGCTGCAGAACTGTCTGGCGCGCTCAAATATCGATCGAGCGCAGCCAGGACTCGATCTCGGTCTTCCGAATGCAAGATACTGTTCCAAGCTGCTCTCGTCCTCGGAAATCCGCCTTTTTCGTACTCCAAATGTGCGTCTATCTCACCGAACCACAGCACGATACCCGTCTCGATATCCCATTCGTAAATCAAATCGCTAGCACTTTTTGCCGCAATCCGAAACCGCTCTTCAGACTGTCGCAGCACTTCCACAAAATTAAAGCGTTCCGTCACGTCCAAAACCAGAGACAGCACCGATATCAACTGTCCAGAATCGCTGTAAAAAGCCGAATTGTACCACTCGCAGTGCAGCAGCGAACCGCCCTTATTATAATTGCTGTTGCGAACAACATTGCAGCGAGTCTGCGGGTTTTTTAAACTATCAATTGCCGATTGTACATCTTCAAAATCGCCATCCCCAATAAAATTCCATTCGCTAAAATGCTTGCCTAAAACTTCTGTTTCCTTCCACCCAAAAATCTTTTCGGCAGCCGGCGACCACCCGCTGATGCGACAATTTTCATCCCACTCAATCACAGCTAGGGGTGTATTTTCAAAATGAGAAGTGAGTTTTTGCATCGCGTCGCCCAAAGATGCTTCTACTTGCTTGCGCTGAGTAATATCGCTAAAAGAAATAGCAATGCCGTCCCACAACTTAACGGCCATAATCCGAAACCAGCCGACAATGCCTTCGCTGCTGTAATAAATCTCGGTATTTAGGGGAGTTCCTGTTTCTACAACTTCGACGTAACGGTCGAACAAATTGCGCTCTTTATGACCGGGCAGCACTTCCAGCAATCGCTTTCCGATTAATTCTTCAGGAGCGATATGCTGAATTTTTGCCGCTGCGGGATTGACGTATTCCCATACAAAATCCACAATTTTAGATTCGTCGCGAAGGCTGCGGAACACGTTAAATCCATCTATAGATAATTCCTGAAAAACGCGGAAGCGTTCTTCGCTTTCTTGCAGCTTGCTGACAGTATCGAGCAGGATTTGCTCGACTCGCTCGCGCTGCGCTATTTCTGCGAGCAATTGCTGGTTAATTTGCTGGAGTTCGTTTGGGGGGGAGGCGGCGGAATTTTTAATGGCCGTGACAGCAGGATCTCGATCGAGCTTTTGAGTTTCCGGCGCTGTATTTGCCGAGAAAAAAGCCAAACCGTCCAAAGCCAAGAATTGTTGAGAAAGCGATGGCATCAGTTCCGCCACAGCCCACAAAGAAATCACAGCCGTAATGGCGGCCAGGAAACTTGAGGGCCAGTAGCTCGGATGCACCAGCATCCAAACTTGCATCAGGTGAGTTGTTCCCCGGCAGAAAAACCAGGCCGCCAATAACAGAAACCCCCTGCTCAAAGGTAACTTGCGCTGCTTCCAGGCAAAGTATGTCAGAATCGCTGGAATTGAGTAATCAGCCAAGGAAATTAACAAATCGCTGACCGCGTGCAGTCCCATTAACTGCGGTGGCCACTCTTCTAATCCGCCTTGGGAAATAAAATTGTGGTTGAATGACATAATTTTCAGAAGAAATTGCAGCATTTCGGCTTTCCCGTGCGTGCGATCGTACTTGCACTTGTGTTGCTGACCCGCTAATTCCTAGTTTATACACAAAAAAACAGAAAATAACAGTCACTTTCAGCCGGGATCAAAGTTCATTGCAGGTTTTAACCGTGCGCCAATCTTCGGACATTTATTGACAATTATAGGGAAACTCAGGTACTGTAATGCTCCATTAATTATCAAATTAAACGCTATATTTTGAGATCGAAATTAAATACAAAATCCCGCAGTTTAACGCAAGCGAGCGATGGCGACTGCTAATTTTATTAAAAATCTTGAGCTATCAACTGGCAAAATTCTCTAAATTTATCGAAATTTAATCGGTTTGTTGATAAGTTGGCAGATTCAGAAATCCCTTCAACATTGGAGAAGCGACATTTACTCGGGCGCTCGGAAATCCTGCCCCAGCAAGTTGGTTCGTAAAACCGAGCATCTCCGCGTCTGGCAGCATCAAAACTAATCTGTACTGTATCAAATTCTACTAAATTCTTCAACTAAATCGGTTAACGTTACTTACGATCGTTCGAGGAAAATGTCTGAAACCATCTAGAATTAAACATCCATGCGCTTAGAGCAGCTTCAAGCATTTCTTTCGGTTGCTGAAACCGGGAGCTTTCAGCAAGCGGCCCGGAAGTGCGGCGTGACTCAATCGACTATTAGCCGTCAAGTGCAGGGACTCGAAGCGGAAGTGGGTTTGTCGCTGTTTCACCGCGCGGGGATCGCGAAGCTGACTGTGGGAGGGGAACGCCTGTTACCTCACGCTCGCAAAATCTGTCAGACTTGGCGAAATGCTGCGGTCGAATTGGGGGATTTGCTGGCGGGAAAGCAGCCGGAACTGTGCGTGGCTGCGATTCACTCGGTTTGCGGTGCTTATTTGCCGCCTGTGCTGCAAAGGTTTTGTCGCGATTATCCTGAAGTGCAGTTGCGGGTGACTGCGCTGGGGAGCGATCGAGCTCTGAAAGTTCTCAAAGACGGTTTGGTGGACATCGCGGTGGTGATGAACAACCGCTATTTTACTCAAGCCCCAGAAATGTTGGTTGAGGTACTCTACAACGAGCCGATCGAGGTATTGATGGCGGCAAATCATCCCCTGGCCGTGTACGATCGAGTACCTTGGCCGGAATTGATTTGTTACCCGCAAGTCGTGTTTAAGGACGGGTACGGAATGCAGCGGATGGTGCAAGAACAATTTGAACGCATCGGCGCTAAACTTCATGCTGTTTTGGAACTCAACACTCTCGATGCTTTTCGGGGTGTGGTGCGACAGGGAGAATTGATTGCTTTGCTGCCGCATTCAGCTTTGATTGAGGCCCAGGGCGATCGCACTTTAGCAATTCGGCCCATCGTCGCCAAAGAAAACTCAAATTCCAAGGTTTTGGCGATAGGTCAATCGGCGATCGATCCGGCTTGGACTCGCGAAGTGGTATTGGTGACAACTCACGATCGAATGCAAATTCCGCCGATCGCCCATTTCTGGAATCTAGTACGCGAATTTGTCCCCCCATTAGATGTCATCAAGCTCGGAAAATTCGGGAATTAATTCGCGAGTTATCAGGTTTTTTTGTTGACTGTTGTCTGTTGACTGTTGACTGTTGACTGTTGACTGTTGTCTCTTCTCTTTCTAATAACAAATAACAAATAACAAATAACAAATAACAAATAACAAATAACAAATAACAAATAACAAATAACCAATAACCAATAACCAATAACCAATAACCAACAACCAATAATTATGAGTGACGAATTTAGAGAATTGCTGCGAAAAATTGGCAGCGGAATACACACAGGAGAAAACTTAACTCGCCAGGAAGCAGCAGCAGCCACGCGGATGATGCTGCTGCAAGAAGCCACACCAGCTCAAATCGGAGCTTTTATGATTTCCCACCGCATCAAACGGCCCATCGGCGAAGAATTGGCCGGAATGCTAGATGCCTATGAAGAATTGGGGCCGATGCTTGCCCCCCCAAACCGAGAAAAAGGGTTTGCAGTTTCGACGGTCGCCGTGTTTGGTGTAGCTTACGACGGGCGATCGCGCACCGCTCCAATTAGCCCCATAACCGCCCTAATTTTAGCCGCCTCTGGCGTGCCAAGCGTCATGCACGGGGGCGATGTCATGCCAACCAAAGAAGGCATTCCCCTGATTGAAATTTGGCGCGGTTTGGGAGTAGACTGGACAAAACTTAGTTTAGAAAAAGTCCAGCAAGTTTTTGACAGTACCGGTTTAGGTTTTGTCTACCTTCCCAAGCATTTTCCTCAAGCCGCCGCTTTAGTTTCCTACCGCCGGGAAATCGGCAAACGGCCGCCTTTTTCGACAATGGAGTTGATGTGGTGTCCCTGCGCCGGCGACGTTAACGTCATCTCTGGCTACGTGCACCCGCCGACAGAAGGTATGTTTCAAAAAGCCTTTGAATTGCGGGGAGTCAAAAATTATACCACAGTCAAAGGATTGGAGGGAAGCTGCGACTTGCCGCGCGATCGTACTGCGATTATCGGCATTGCTAAGCCGGATACTGAGTTTGAGCGAGTGCTTTTGGCCCACGGAGATTACGGTTTCAGCAACACAAATCCCGCCTTTGAATCAGCATCTGACTTACTCAAACAAATGCAGGAAGCGTTGCTAGGAAAACCCTCAGAATTGATGCAGTCAGCTATCTGGAATGGCGGCTTTTATCTGTGGCGCAGCGGGGTTTGTTTGGATATGAACTCGGGTTTGATTGAGGCCGAAACTTTATTGAACAGCCGTCAAGTAGTGCAAAAACTTGAGGAAGTTAGCAAAGCCGTTAGTGTTTTGAGTTGAAAATAACTAATAACCAATAACCAATAACTAATAACAGAGGGCGGACACGCACCATCCACCGCCCCTACCAACTAACAACCAACAACCAACAACCAACAAACAACAACCAACCAACAAACAACAACCAACAACCAACAAACAATAACCAACAACCAACAACAAATAACAAATAATAAATAACAAATAACCAACAACAAATAACCAACAACAAATAACCAACAACAAATAACAAATAACTAATAACTAATAACTAATAACCAACAACAAATAACCAACAACTAATAACTAATAACTAATAACTAATAACTAATAACCAACAACAAATAACAAATAACTAATAACTAATAACTAATAACTAATAACAAATAACAAATAACTAATGACCAACCATCAAATTGCTGTAATTGTACTCGCAGGCGGTCAAAGTTCGCGCATGGGGACGGATAAAGCTTTGCTGGAAATTGAGGGTAAAAGCCTGTTGCAGCGGGCGCTGGAGGTTGCAGCATCCGTAACGCCACAAGTGTATGTTCTGACTGCTTGGCCCGATCGCTATCGATCGACCTTAACCGAACAATCCCAATTTCTGCTAGAGTACAATCCGGGCTCCGGGCCCTTAGTTGCATTGACTCAGGGATTGACAGAAATTCCCGCCGACTGGATTTTACTGTTAGCTTGCGATTTGCCCTTATTAGAACCCCAAATTATTCAAAATTGGGCGAGTCAGCTAACAGCCGTCCCCCCATCAACCCTAGCAATTGTCCCTTATCAAAATTCCCGCTGGGAACCTTTGTGCGGCTTCTACCGCCAACAATCTCTCCCCAGTTTGCAAAGTTTTATTGAAAAAGGGGGACGTTCCTTTCAAAAATGGTTAAATCAAATCCAAGCAATCCCTCTACCTGTAGGGGAACGAGAAGCACTAATGTTATCGAATTGCAATACATTAGAAGAATTTGAGCAATTAAAAGATAAAATGAGTAACGGTTGACTGTTGGCTGTTGACTGTTGACTGTTGACTGTTGGCTGTTGGCTGTTGACTGTTGACTGTTGACTGTTAACTGTTGACTGTTGACTGTTAGCTGTTGACTGTTGGCTGTTGACTGTTAGCTGTTAACTGTTGGTTATAATTCCGAATTACCAATTCCGACTGACTACTGCCAACTAAGAGGGCGGGCACGGGGGCACCGCCCCTACCAACTAACTAATGACTACTGACTAATGACTACTGACTAATGACTAATGACTAATGACTACTGACTAATGACTAATGACTACTGCCAACTGCCAACTGCCAACTACCAACTGACTACTGACTAATTAAATGATTAACGAATATTGGTTGCTCGATCGCAATATAACATTTCTCAATCACGGCTCCTTTGGGGCCTGTCCGATTCCCGTGCTCGAAGCCCAAACCAGTTTTCGAGAACAACTCGAAAGAGAACCTTTGCGCTTTTTAATGCGAGAATTTGAACCGCTGTTAGATAATGCTAGAAATCAGTTAGCCGCATTTATCGGCGCGGGTGAAGAAGATTTAGCCTTTGTGCCGAATGCTACAACGGGAATAAATGCTGTTTTGCGATCGCTCTCTTTTGCTCCGGGCGACGAATTGCTAACCACAAATCAGGAATACAACGCCTGCCGCAACACACTTGATTTTATAGCAGAGCGCACGGGTGCTAAAGTAATAGTAGCAGAAATCCCATTTCCCATTGACTCGCCCCAACAAATTATTGAAGCAATAATTAAGTGCATTTCTGCTAAAACAAAAATTGCCTTATTAGACCACATAGTCAGCCAAACTGGCTTAATATTTCCCATCAAACAGTTAGTCGGCGAGTTGGAAAATCGCGGCGTAGATGTATTGGTAGACGGAGCACACGCGCCGGGAATGGTAGCGCTCAATTTAGCAGAAATTGGCGCGGCTTACTACACTGGAAATTGCCACAAATGGCTGTGCGCGCCGAAAGGTGCGGGGTTTTTATACGTGCGGCGCGACAAGCAAAATGCCATTCGCCCCACTACAATCAGTCACGGTGCTAACTCGCCGCGCGCTGATAAATCGCGCTTTCAATTAGAATTTGACTGGATGGGAACACTCGATCCCAGTCC
>NZ_JBARVX010000307.1:0-5743 GCF_049646505.1 Microcoleus sp. | reverse complement strand
GCGGGAGTGCGCGCGAGGCTCAATACGAGTTGGGGATTGAGCATTACAGGTATCGCCGGGCCAGGAGGCGGTACAGACGCTAAACCTGTGGGACTGGTTTATGTCGGTTTAGCCGGCCCCGACGGCGTGACAGAAAGTTTTGAATACCGCTTTGGCGATGCGCGAGGCCGCGATTGGATTAGAAACCTCAGTAGCTGTACGGCGCTCGATCGGCTCCGGCGTAAATTATTGTTGACCAAAGCGTAAAAAATATCTAACACTTTGTCAATTGTCAACTGTCATTTGTAATCTTAAGCTTTATTTAACACTCTGCGATCCCCGATTGTTCGGCAATTTTCCGATTACCTCTTGATTATCTGTAAAGATTCGTTATGATAATAAGATAGGACTGATTGGCAAATATACTGAGCCTCTCTTTTGCTCAAAACAACCAGCAAGCGAGAAAGCAAGTTTGGTCTTTGGTTTCAAAGCCGTGCTTGCTTGTGTTTCAGAGATTTAGCCGTCGGTTTAGCAATCTAGACTATAAAAAAAGGAGCTATCCGTTCAATGGAAAACATTGAAAAGGTGCTGGAACAAATTGAAGAATGGGTTCGCAAGCTGATAGAAGGACTCCTGAGTCCCGAAGCTCAACCGGAACTCGAACCGATTCCTATTCCAGTGAACCAGCCGAGGCATCGCCGATAGTTGAGACTGGATTTGAGGTTTGATGCTGGCGATCGAATCCAACTCAAAACTCAAAGTTTTGTGGCGCTGGAATTTAAAAAATTGTTAAATATCCTGGTACTTCACGGCCCCAATCTGAATCTATTGGGTCAGCGAGAACCTGGAGTTTATGGTTCTGCGACTTTAAATGATATCAACGAGTTGCTAGAACGAGAAGCGCAAGCCCTCCAGGTGAAAATCTCAATTCAGCAGTCGAATCATGAAGGGGTCTTGGTGGATGCAATTCACTCGATGTTAGGGCAGCAGCAAGGATTATTGATTAATGCTGGAGCTTATACTCATACGAGTGTGGCAATTAGAGACGCGATCGCTGCTGTGAATATTCCTGCGGTGGAAGTTCATCTGAGCAATATTTATCGGCGGGAAGTTTTTCGACACCACTCGTATATCGCACCAGTGGCGATCGGGCAAATCAGCGGTTTTGGTTCAGAAAGTTATCTGCTGGGGCTGCAAGCTCTAGTTACTCACTTGATTAAAAATTAAAAAATTCACCGATTTTGGCGATCGGATGAGGGCAGGTTTTAGATGGAAAACCAGCCCTTATATGTTTGGGTTAAATTTAAAACAACCAGAAGAATAATGGGGTAATGGGTAATATCAATTCCGGCGGCACTGCCGATAATACAGCATATTCCATGTATAGCCTTTCTCAGTTAGATGAGGTACAGGGTAATGGGTAATGGGAATGGGTAATGGGTAATGGGGCATGGGGCGATCGGGCATAGGGTATAGGGCATTACCTATTACCTATTACCTATTACCTATTACCTATTCTCGACCGCACCTCATTTTTCTGAAAAAGGCTATACGTGCGTACATCGTAAACTTGGAATACGCTGTAACAGTTGATTGTTGACTTTCAGTCGAAAAACAGAATGATGGTTGACTGTAGAAATATATTCTAGATTTGATAATTCCGATGAAGCGCGGAATTGATATAACCAAGCAAAAAAATCAGCAATTCCCAATCCCCAATTCCCAATTCCCAATTCCCAATTCCCAATTCCCAATTCCCAATTCCCAATTACTAACAACTTGAGTTGAATTCAAATGCGGCATTCCCTGTTGAGCAAGTTTCAAGGAACCATACTGGGGGGAGTTTTAGGAGACTCTACAGGCTTGCAATACCAAAGGCAACTCCTAGGTATACCTCTTCAACTAGCAGATTTGCAGCCGATTTTACAACTGACGAAGCACCAACAATTGACCCTGAGCGGGACAACATTGGCGTTGAATTGTACCAACGGCCAAATGCTAACTGGCGCAGACTCATCCGCATCCGGGAGACTGGCAGTAGCGTGGACTAAAAGTTTAATTCGGTGTAGGGGTTTAGATTTAAAAGATTGGCGGGATACTTGGGAAGGATTTGTCAAGTCGGAAATCTACCCTCCAGAAAGCACCGAGTTTCAAAGCGTGCTTAACCCTTGCGAAGCTGCTGTTGCTGCGCTGCCGTGCGCGGTGTTTTTTCACGAAAATAAAGCTAAGCTGCGAGAAAAAATCATGCTGGCGACAGATGTTTTTCCCAACGAAAACAAGTCAGAATTGCAAACAGCCGTTTTAGCTGTCGGATACGCGATCGCCCGATCGCTCAAACAAAGACTCGATCCCTCGACAGCGATCGACCAAACAATTGCCTACCTGAACACAGATAATGCCTTAACAGAGCTGCTGCTGCAAGTGCAAATACTACTAGAACAGAAAGCAGATTTAGAAACAGCCGCCACTCACCTGTGCAAAAGCGCCACAGCTTTGCAAAAAAAACAGGGCGAGGGCGAAAAAAAATCACAAACTAACTCAATTGTCAACCAAGGAAATTTGCTGCCGATTGCCCTAGCTTTCTACTGCTTCTTGAACACTCCAGAAGACTTGCGCTTGTCAGTGGTGCGGGCCGCCCGCTGCGGCATAGCCGGACAACTCACCTGCGCTTTGACGGGAGCTTTGTCTGGAGCGTACAACGGCGCTGCTGCGATTCCTGTAGAATGGCGACAGTTATCTTCGGCTGCGGTGGAATCGCGGCGGCTCGCCCAGGGTCGAGAACCCCTGCTCTGGGGAACGGGCAGCGATGCAAAAATTGTAGAGTTAGCAAATAACTTGTTTGCTGTGTGGGCGGGAGTTTACAACCCTGATGCGGCTTTGGATTCGGCAGCGCTAGCCCGCGCCGTGGCTGCACCTTATGTGATTAGACCTCGGAAAATATAAAGTTTTGAGCTTTTAATAGGAGGGGAAAGCAGAGATCGGCAATTAGCAGTTAGCCGTTAACAATTAGGAATTAGGAGTTAGCAAATCAAATTAGCAGTATTCTATCTGGTACGGATAATCAGAAAAATATGGAGCATCTCCGGTCTGGCAAAAAGCATTTTTTACGGCTTGCGAACACTACAAATGCTGGCGGGCTAGATCCTCCCGAAAAATATCTATGTTGCGGGTGGAATATCTCAAAGGTCCGCATCCCAAAAACAGCGCCCCAGCAAACCTAACACTCTTTTTGGGAGCAAAAATTTGTCAAAATGGTATCAAAAGCAAAAGCGGAAAAAAAACGTCAATTAAAGATTGAAAAGGTAAAAAAATTAATCTGACTCCCTTGTGCCAAAAAAAACCGGAATCTACCAAACAACAAGGTTTTGGCTCCTGGCGGGCGCGAGTTCTGTTTCTGTTAAAGATGGACAATCTGAGTCAGAAAATCCAACTGCTGGCGAGAGTCAGTTAAAATAGGCTTGGCGGTTAAATATTTAGGCAGGGCAATTCGGATAAACTCGATCGAGATGCACGGTCAGAATTTCTGACAAGGCTGCTGGATAACAGTGAATATAGCTTCAACATAAATGAATACGATCTCCTCATTGATGCGGCAGATTGAGCAGCTAGGGGCTGCGCGCTCACTGCGCCAACAGATTGCGAAAGTGCGAAATGGCGGCAGCAAAGCAAATCCCGATCGCCCCGGTCAAGCTCTCCTAAGTCGTTTTTTGCCCCCTACGCGGGATCTGCCCGAAACTTGTATTAAATTTAGAAGTAAAACCTCAAAATCAAGCCTCAAACATCAAGCTCGTTCCCCGATTTTGGCGCTGGTAGCGGTAGTTTCCCTCAGCAGCACTCTGGGCCACCGTTTCTACAACCAGCCGAAACTGGATGTGGGGACGAAAGCTCCTCAGACGATTAAGGCTCCTGCTAGCGCTAGTATCCCCGATCGCAAAACTACTGAAGAACAGCGTGCGTCAGCGCGGATTGGTGCTGTAGCGATATTAACGCTCGATCGAGCCGTCGAGGGACAAATCGACCGAGAAATGCAGCAATTTTGGCAGCAGGGAACCGAACTGCGGCTGGAGGTAGGCGAGTTTCCGTTTGCCGCCACCTCGGCGCTGTCAACGCAGGCTCAGGTTTACTTGCGGGGCTGTCCGGAGTGGGAGTGGCGATCGATTTTGGCCGGGGTGGGGGACAGCAGCGCAACTTCCGAGAAGTTGAATTTGGATTCCCCCGCCAGTGCTGCACCGACAGACAGCAAGTTTAAGCAGCAGGCTCAGGCTCAACTGCAGGCTTACAGCCGATCGGTCTCAGCAGCAGAGTTCAAAAGCCTGACAGACAGTATTTCCTCTGCCCGCAGGCGCTATCTCAATGCTGTGGAGGCGCTTGAAAAACCGTCGGTTTCCGGACTCCGACAAATTTACGATACTTCGCTGTTCGATTTGTCGGATGCAGCTTGGCAGAAAACCCAAACGGGTATGAGTCGGGTGGCAAAAATGATGCTGGCTCAAGGTATCCCGCCGGGATTGCCAAAAGAGATTTTGAAAGAAGCCGCGAGGCTGCAAGTAGCAGAGGAAGTGCCGTTAGAGTCGCAAGCTTTGGCAGTTGAGGCTTTAAGTGCGATTTTGCAGCCAAATCTCGTCAGAGATCCCGAAGCAACCAAACAGCTAGCTGAATTGGCGGCGCAAAAGGTGAAACCGGTGACGATCGCCGTAGAACAGGGCGATATTATTGTTACAGAAGGAAAAGAAATCTCGCAGCAAGATTTCGTGTTGCTGGACTATTTTGGTTTGAGCCGGCGGGGGGTGAATTGGCTGGGGCTGGCGGGGTTTGTCTGCTTGGTAGCGGGAGCAATTGCGATCGTGCTGCTGGTAGAAAGGCACTACCGCTTGCGCCGCAGAGATCATTTGCTATTGCTGCTGCTGACTTTGAGCGCGCCGGTGCTGGTGAGTTTGGGGCTGCCTTGGACGAGTTTGCCCGCGATCGGCATTTTAGCAGGCGGCTTCTACGGTTCGGCCGTGGGAGTGACTGTGGTGGGGCTGCTGTCGGCGCTGCTACCGATTGGCTTGAATGTAGAGTTGATTCATTTGGCCGCCAGCGCGGCGGGGGGATTGCTGGGCGCTTTTATGGCCGGGCGGCTGCGATCGCGCGAGGAGTTGGCTCTCTTGGGCGTCGGTGTCGGCTTGACTCAGGGCGCCGTGTATCTGGTGGGGACTCTGATCGCCAGCGCGGCGGCAGGTGCGATTTGGTACGTCGTTCTCGGTACGGTGGGCGCGCAAAGTTTGGCCGGTTTGGCTTGGAGCATTGTGGCGATCGGCATCAGCCCTTATTTAGAACACGTTTTTGACTTGATTACCCCGATCCGGCTGGCGGAACTCGCCAATCCCAACCGCCCGCTGTTGAAGAGGTTGGCGGCCGAAGCTCCGGGGACTTTTCAACACACGCTGTTCGTGGCTAGTTTGGCCGAGGCTGCTGCCCGGGAACTCGGCTGCAATGTTGAGCTGGTCAGGACTGGCACACTATACCACGATATTGGCAAAATGCACGACCCGCTCGGATTTTGCGAAAATCAAATGGGCGGCGGCAACAAACACGATGTAATGAATGACCCTTGGGCGAGTGCCGAAATGATTAAAAAGCACGTTAGCGAGGGGTTGGTGATGGCGCGCAAGCATCGATTGCCGAAGGCGATTCAGGCGTTTATTCCCGAACACCAAGGTACAATGTTAATTGCTTATTTCTACCACCAAGCACAGCAAATTGCAGCAAAAGAACCGCAAGA
>NZ_JBARVX010000306.1:0-25766 GCF_049646505.1 Microcoleus sp. | reverse complement strand
TGGGGGGGTTAGTTTCTTGCTGCTGGGAGAGGAATTTAATTAAGTCGGCTTGGAGTGATGCGAGGGGTGGCGCGTCGCGGAGACTTCGCCAGATGATGCGATCGAATTCGTGTTGAATTTGTGGGATTAGTTGGAGTGTTAGGGCGGTTTTGCCAATACCGGATAAGCCGTATATGGTGATGAGGCGGGTACGGCTTAAAATCCAGTTTTCGAGGGTGGTGAGTTCGGATGTGCGGTTATAGAATAGGTTGGGTTCTGGTGCGTCGCCTAAGTCTTGACGAACTTTTGGTTTAGTATTGCTACAAGTTTCCTGATTTTGCTTTTCTAAATTTGCTGTTTCTAAGAATTGAAGATAGTTTCCACAAACCAGGGCTATTTCATTCTCTTGTAGGGGCGGTGCCTCCGTGCCCGCCCGATCTCTCAAACACATACAAAATGTAGACAAAGAGGGTCGGGACTGGGACAGGATTCCTACAAAATTATCGTTTTCTTGAGAATGAAACAGCTCTGTTCCACAAACACTGAAGTTATCAATTTGTGCATAATAGTTGCCAATTTTTGATTCAAATATGGATAATTGCAATCTTTCCACTGTATATCCAAAGTTAGATTGATTGATATCTTCACCTAATGTCTCTGATAGAAGTTTCCATAATTTTGCAGCGACTTTCTTGACATGAGCTTCACTACGGTAGCAGGTTTTGGCAATTTCCGGGTATTTCTGGCGTTGCCAAGTACCGCGCAATATACCTTCTTGTAGGTGATTGAGGTGTTTACCTGTCTTAGCGAATAGGATTTTGTCAGCTATTTTTAAGACTTCTTGAATGTCCATAGGTCGAGTCGAAGTTTGGGTTTTGCCTATTGCGATCCTACCTTATCCTACCGTTTGATACTTTAGCCACTAAATCCTACTTTATGCGACTGATATAAATCAGGATAGGTAAAAGAATGCCTACTAAATTCTATTGATTTGACTTGATTTCAGTATGTGTTTCACATATGCTAAGAAATCAGGACGAAATACATTTCAGGAATTTTTAAGAAGTCATGGCTAACATCGATATTGCAAATACCCCCAATGCACAAGGTACAGATGGTGATGATGTCATTCGTGATACTGATGGCAGCCGCAGAACGCTGGGCTTCGGGGGTAATGACAGGATCTTTGGCAGGGGTGGCAATGATGAACTGTTCGGGAATCAGGGCCGTGATACACTAAATGGTGAGGGCGGGTTTGATACCCTCTACGGTGGTAAAGATGCAGATACTCTTGACGGTGGACTTGACGATGACGTTTTGTTTGGGAATGCGGGCACTGATTCTCTTATTGGTGGACGCGGCAACGATCAAATGTTTGGGGGGCGTGATAACGACAGGCTATCGGGTGGCGACGGTGCGGACATTTTATCTGGAGATTTAGGTTTTGATGTTCTGAATGGAGGATCTGGACGAGACACGTTTATCCTTCAAGATGAAGTCGCTACTAATACAGTAGATATTTTTCAGGATTTCTTCCCTGGGGAAGACAAAATTGCACTTCCACAAGGTCTGACATTTGCTGACATCGAAGTCCTGACATTTGAAACTGCTGGGTTGAATCCACGTTTCGTGGAAAGGCAGTTTGAACCCTGGAATGCCTTTTGTGGCGTCTGCGCTGGTGCCGATCAAAATCTGGCTTTACGAGTTAAATCAACTAATCGAATTATTGGACTTTTGGATCGAAATCCAACTTCTGGTGTTCGTCTAACACCAACGAGCTTGACAGCAGCGGACTTTATCAGCAGTTGAGGATTCTGCTATGCTGGCCGGTAGCCTGTCGCTATCGACAATTGCGATGAATCACATTTTTTGATGATAGAGCGATCGCTTTTCAATTGAGAAATAACGAAAAGGCGATCGCCCTTACGTCCCAATTTGTCCAAAAGTGCGATCGCCCTTACATCCCAACTTGTCCAAAAGCGCGATCGCCTTTACTCAGGCAAAGTTAAAATAGTTGTAGCCTCAGCCAAGAGTTTACACTTGACTTTATTGTTTTCCCCCTCAATAAGACAATGAGCTGGATTATCCTGCAAGGGATCGTGGCGGATAATGAAACCTAAAGAACGGACATATCCTGCTACCAACACACCCACTTTTGTAGTGTCAGGATTTCTCGCACGAGCTAAAATTTCCTGGGGAGTTGTTAGCCTCGCTAACTCAACTGAGAGACTGTTATCAGGTTTTCCTCTAACCTGGAAAGCAACTGATTTTACAGTACCATCCTCATAGAGATGTACATTAGGAATTCGACGATAAAGAATATCATTGTCTGCAATTTCTTCTAGCATTATCTCATCCTGACTTATGCACTCAATAGCTGAGACACCACATTCAGGACTTCAGATAATGACACCTGGTTTTTCTCCTCAAATTTTCTCTCGTTTCCTTCTCCCTTAATTAGTAGATAGCTGAAATTCATATCAGGTTGAATTTCCACTTCTAGATTGCCATGTGGGCTTCGCCATTCCAGTTGTAGGCTACCATTAGCAATTGGTGCTGCATCATAGGGTAAAATTAGATCGCCAACTAAAGGCGAAAGAGAGTATTTGATATGAATAAGCAACTGACAGGCTTTTACAAAAGCAACGGGCGAAACGGGCAATGCACCATAAGAATCCCAATCAGGTTCTAGTTGGGCAAGTTGCGTCAAGCGCTCTAATATTGGATCTAAGGAAACATCAGTTAATGTTGCTTGAGACATGGCTTTTATAATAGTCATATTTTATATTATATCATATCGCTGCGTGCGGTTTTGGTTGAGAAGGGACAATTTTAGACAGAGGTTTCTTCTTTGACACGGGCAGAATAATATTTTTTCATCGATTCCTGAGAAATAATGGCATGACAAGATTCATCTCTCGGCAAATCCCCTCTCGCTTCCAGCCAAGGCATTTCACCGCAAATCATTCGTTCCAAAGTTTCATCATCATACTCAAAATATGCCTCAGCAACTTCTTCGATAAATTGCCCAATTTTTTGGGGAAGTTTCGGTTGTTCTATTTTCTCTGTAATTTGTGCCCAACTAAATTCGCGTTGATACTTCTCTAATAGATCGGGAATCACCGGCCCGTGAATCCAGGCTTGAAAATCTGCATCAAATAGCGGCTTGCCGTAAACTCCTAAATACCAAGCTTGAGCGTAATACAGGAGTTTTTGTAGCTTGTAGACGTTGATTGCTACATTAGTTTGCGCGGCTAACCAAAGGAAAGCATTTGCAATATCTCGATCGCTAAGTTTGTCCGAATTAGCTGGAACCGCAACAACTTTCAGTTGACCTTCGCCTATCTGTTCCAATAGTTCAGAAACCGACAAGTTAAATTCTCCGGCAATTTGCTCAACTCTTTGCCAGACTGGAGAACTTACAGTTATTTGATATTCAGTTGTGATTGAGGTAGCTTGAGTCATGGCAGTTCTGAGAGCTAACTTAAGTAATTGTAGCAAACAGTGCAGAATAATTACGTAAAGGCGATCGCCCTTACATCCCAAATTGTCCAAAAGTGCGATCGCGCCTCTTCCCCTGTACTTGCAAAAAAATTACATCCAAGATAAACTAGGAAATAGAAACTAAGCAACCTCTGATGCTGAAAGCAAAAATATAATGAAAACTAAAAGCTTCACAGTCATCATTTACAAAGAAGAAGATATGTACATTGCCGAATGTCCAGAAGTCGGCACAATTGACCAAGGCGAAACCATAGAACAAGCGATCGCTAATCTCAAAGAAGCTACAAGGCTCTATCTCGAAGAGTGTCCTTTACCCGACGAAATCAGTCCCAGGTTTGTAACTAGCATAGAGGTTAGCTATGCCTAGGTTGCCCAGAATATCAAGCCTAGAAGTAATTCGCGTACTAGAGCGTTTAGACTTTTATCAAGCCAGACAAACGGGTAGCCACGTTGTCCTTAAAAAGCCTCTTCCAGACGGAGAAATTGTTTGCGTTGTGCCACTCCACCGCGAGTTAAAAATTGGTACACTCAGCGGTGTTCTAAAGCAAGCAAAGGTCACACCTGATGAGTTTATAGCTAATTTATAAGTGAGAATAACCGGGTTTCCCAGTAGATGAGTTTTTGTAGCTTGTAGGGGTCGATCGCGAGCGTAATGAAATAACGATCGCCCTTACATCCCAATTTGTCAAAAAGTGCGATCGCCCCTCGCCTGTGTTTTTCAAAAAAGCCACGAAAATCCCAAGCCTTCGTGCCGTTTCGGTTGAGAATACACTATTTTAGACAGATTTAATCCATTCTTTTTTAAGCCTGATAACTCAAGTGCAAATCACCGACAATCGGTAATTCAAATACATTACTTTCTCGCAACCGCTTTGAGAAAAACATAACTTCCAGATTTTCAATTTCCTCCGTGTCAGGATTGAGACGAGCCACAATTCCATAGTCTAGTTCTTGCGATTCTTGCTCTGCATAAGGCGAACATTTATTGACGTACAAAATATCCCCAATAGCATCGTATTTAAAAGTTAATTTTTTTGCCATATTATCTCTCCTTGGGTAACATTTTTT
Source organism: Microcoleus sp. (assembly GCF_049646505.1). GTDB lineage: Bacteria > Cyanobacteriota > Cyanobacteriia > Cyanobacteriales > Microcoleaceae > Microcoleus. The sequence goes on along the minus strand of NZ_JBARVX010000306.1, from coordinate 21,215 downwards.
GTTAAGTAAGCTGTCACGATCCAATAGCGCTGTGTGGGATCTGTATCATTCACAACAGCTACTACAACATACCTACCCTTGCGACCCTTACCAAACTGCTGTGAAAATAGAAGAGTATTGCCGAAACGTAAATCACATCGAACCTCATCTGGGTCAGCTAGAGTTTTAGCAATTCTTTCCTGATAAGATTGTAGCAAATCGGGATGTGTCTCGACAATATGTAGTTCTCGCTCTTCAGTGAGTTCAACCTCACTATCGAGATATGGACAGAAAAATTGTGTTGTCACATTCCTCCATTCTTGCCAGTCCTAGTTACCTAACTTTTAGATTACCATAATTACCTGATAACTTTAGCGATCGCCCTTACATCCCAAATTGTCAAAAAATGCGATTTAATGGCGATCGGATATAACCATCAACAACACGCCGATGGAGGAAACGGCACTGCCGTTTCCTAATTTATAGCTTACAAATTGCAGCTCATATCGCCCGATAGTTGACTGAAACGCGCGTTTTCTCGGTAGTCAACCGGACAGTCAATCACGCAGGGGACATCTTGAGCCAGCGCTTCCTTCAAGATAGGAATTAAATCCGTCGCAGATTCCACTCGATATCCTTTTAAACCCATACTTTCGGCAAACTTCACAAAGTCGGGATTGCCAAATTTCACGAAATCTGAATGACCAAATTGATCTTCCTGCTTCCATTCAATCAACCCGTAACCGCCGTCATTAAAGATCAGCGTCACAAAATTAGTACCGACTCGCAGCGCAGTTTCTAACTCTTGACAGTTCATCATAAAACCGCCGTCGCCCGTGACTGCTACTACTTTGCGATCGGGATAAACGAGTTTTGCCGCCACCGCGCCGGGAATCGCAATTCCCATCGCCGCAAATCCGTTGGAGATTAAACAGGTATTCGGGCGATCGCAGTGATAGTGCCGCGCAATCCACATTTTGTGAGCTCCCACATCAGAGATGACAATATCTTCCGGGCTCATTACTTGCCGCAAATCGTAAATAATTTTTTGTGGCTTGATCGGGAAACCGTCGTCTGCTGCATACTGTTCGTACCCAGCGCGAATATCCGCCCGCAATTGCTTCGCAAAAGGGTCTACTTTTTCCATGCGATCGGCACGCTGCAAAATTTCATTGAGGGAATCAGAAATATCCCCCACAACTTCTACAAGAGGAATATAACTGCTGTCAACTTCTGCAGGCAAAGCTCCAATGTGAATAATCGGAATTTTTCCGTCAGGATTCCATTTTTTCGGGGAATATTCAATTAAATCGTAGCCAACAGCAATCACTAAATCCGTTTCTTCAAAAGCACAGCTAATGTAATCCCGCTTTTGCAATCCCGTCGTCCAAAGTGCCAAAGGATGAGTGTAAGGAATTACACCTTTGCCCATAAAAGTATTAGCTACTGGAATATTTAATCGAGTAGCAAATTCTGTCAAAGTATCGCTAGCGTTAGCGCGGACTGCGCCGTTTCCTACTAACAGCAAAGGACTTTTCGCCTTAGAAATTGCTATGGCTGCTTTATTTAGGCTTTTGTAAGCGCCAAAAGTTTTTTCGCGGTTGTCTTTGGTGAGCGGCTCTCCTTCCACAGGCATTGCGGCGATGTTTTCGGGCAAGTCAATATGAACTGCTCCGGGCTTTTCGCTTTGAGCAACTTTAAAAGCTTTGCGGACGATTTCTGAGGTCGTGCTGGGGCGGACAATCTGAGCATTCCACTTAGTAACAGGCGCAAACATAGCCACCAAATCTAAATATTGGTGCGATTCTATGTGCATTCTGTCTGTACCGACTTGTCCGGTAATTGCTATTAGAGGAGCGCCGTCTAAGTTGGCATCAGCAACTCCTGTCATTAAGTTAGTTGCGCCGGGGCCCAAGGTGGACAAGCAAACGCCGGCTTTGCCTGTAAGGCGGCCGTAAACGTCGGCCATGAAGGCTGCGCCTTGTTCGTGGCGAGTAGTAATAAATTGAATTGAAGAGTTTCTTAGGGCTTCTAAAACTTCTAAATTTTCTTCTCCAGGAAGTCCGAATACGTATTCTACGCCTTCGTTTTCTAAACATTGGACAAGTAGTTGAGCTGTGTTCATTTCGGTTTTTTCCTGTTTAAATGGAGCGGTATTATTTGACAAATACTTCGTCAAGTCCTAGATTAATTTTAACCGCTGATGAACGCGGATTGACGCAGATTAATTGATGTTTTGACGAAAACTCGATCAAATTTTGTTTATTTTACCCACACTGTTTTGATGTTGACAAATTCGTGAATTCCTTGGATGCTCAATTCGCGTCCGTAACCGGAGCGTTTGATGCCGCCGAAGGGCAGTCTGGGGTCTGATTTGACTAAGCCGTTAATGAATACTGCGCCGGCTTCTAGTTCGGAAATAAACCGATCGCTCTCTGTTCTTACTGTAGTCCAAGCTGCGGCACCCAAGCCAAAGGATGTGCTGTTAGCTAGGGCGATCGCCTCATCGATGCCTGCAACCCGGAATACTAAGGCTACCGGGCCGAAAAACTCTTCTTGACGGGCCTCCGCATCCGCAGGAATATCTGACAGGATAGTTGGTAAGTAGAAATTGCCGGCATTCTCTGACAGCGGGCGGCCGCCTGTGAGAAGTTTGGCCCCCGATTTGATACAGGTTTGCACTTGACTGTCCAATTCTTTGAGGATTGCTGGGGTAGCCAAAGGGCCGATATCGGTTTCGGGCAACATCGGATCGCCTACTTTTAATTGCTCGAATTCTTGGACAAATTTTTGGATGAATTCGTCGGCGATTTCTTCTGCTAAAATAAAGCGTTTGGCGGCTATGCAAGATTGACCGTTGTTAAGCATTCGCGCGGTGACAGCAGTTGATAAAGCTGCTGCTAAATCGGCGCTGGACATTACAATAAATGGGTCGCTTCCTCCCAATTCCAACACTACTTTTTTGAGATTTTTGCCGGCATTTGCTGCCAAACTTTCCCCGGCGGGTTCGCTACCGGTGAGAGTTGCTGCTTTTACGCGATCGTCCGCAACTATCTTAGCTACTTTGTCGGCTCCCACTAACAAAGTTTGAAAAACTCCTTCGGGAAAGCCAGCTTCCGCGAAAATTTCTTCAATTTTCAAAGCGCACTGCGGCACGTTGGAAGCGTGTTTGAGCAAGCCGACATTGCCCGCCATCAGCGCCGGTGCGGCAAACCGAAAAACTTGCCAAAATGGGAAATTCCAGGGCATGACGGCTAAAATAGCGCCCAGCGGTTGGTAGCGGACAAAGCTACTGCTAGCGTCGGTGTTTGCGGGTACGTCTGCCATAAATTGAGCAGCATTTTTAGCGTAATAGCGGCAAACTAAGGCGCATTTTTCGATTTCGCCGATCGCCCCTTTGAGCGTTTTTCCCATTTCCACCGTCATCATTTCGGCGTAAATTTCGCGATCGCGCTCCAAGATATCCGCCGCTTTCTGCATCCACATTGCTCGCTGCTCGAAGGGCAGGTGGCGGTATTTATTAAAAGCTTGCTGTGCTAATTCTAGCTTAGCTTCAATTGCCTCATCCGTTATCTCCTCAAAAGTTGAGAGCGTTTCTCCCGTTGCCGGGTTGATAGTAGCAATAGCCATTGTTTCATCTCCTTTTCAAAAAACACAAAACTCCCTGATAGTTTTCAAACTAGCTGGGAGTTGTTGTATAGATGTATTACAAAATTGGAATTTGCCAGCCATACTTTTAGGTCTTCCTAACTTGCAACTCCCGATATTTGTTTAAATGTCTCAATTTTCAATTATACGGCAGGGGAGCGATCGCAAATCTTAAGAAATTTTGTTGTTAAAGTTTATGTTCGCCGTCATTCGATTTTAGATTTTAGATTTTAGATTTTAGATTGACTGCACTTTCTACTCTTTACAAAGCAGATAAGCTGACTCGTCTACTCGTTACCGGGCTATCAGCCTGCAGGCGCGGTTTTAACCGCCGTCTCATCTCGCTCCCAGGCTGATAGCCCGGGAACCAGTTACTTTACCTGCGGCAACCTGGTTGAAACCGCCGTCTCATCAAGTTGGAGTCTGTCAACCTGGTTGAAACCGCCGCCTGCACCTGTCAAACAGACATCTTGCACCATTCTCAAGAACGGGCTCTTCGGCCCGTTCCACAAAGAGTGAATTTCTTGTGGGATGGGCAGGAGAGCCCGTCCATAAAAGGCTTCCACACGAATGGTACAACATCTGGGTTAAACAGACTTTTCCTCGATATAATGCTGCACGTAAGACTGATAGTAATACCTGCTGCCTTTATCGTTGTTCGCCACCATTCCCAACAGCGGAATCCCTGCCATTTTCAAATCTTCAAAAGCCAACAGCAGCGCCTCCCGCTCAGTTTGATGCAGCCCCACTACCAGCATCAATCCGTTAGTGTGAGCCGCCAACAAATTCGCATCCGCCAAACCCAAAAGCGGTGCAGTATCGTAAATAACTAAGTCAAAACGACTTGACACAGCCGCCATTAAATGCTGCATTTTGCGCGAAGAAAGCACTTTCGTCGGATCGGCAGGAATCGGCCCGGATGTTAACACAAATAGGTTTTCATCGCGGGGCGATCGCACGATCGCCTCTGCCAAATCCAAATCCTCAGCAATCGCATTGTGCAAGCCTTGCCAATTCGGCAAACCCAGCATTTCGTGCACCTGCGGCCGCCGCAAATCCGCATCCACCAACAGCACTTGCTGGCCCATTGCAGCCGCCGCCCGCGCCAGATTTACTGCCACAGTAGACTTGCCATCAGCTACTTGACAAGACGTAATTACAAAAGAATTGATCGGATTATCAACGTTGAGAAACCGAATATTAGCATTGAGCGATCGAAAAGCCTCTTGAAAAGCATCCGTCGGCAGCGGCGAACTTTCCGCACCCACAGAATTTGTCTCCGCAGGCGGCAGTCTCAAAATTTTATCGCTAGCAGGAATTATCCCCAACAAAGGCAGGTGAATCGAATGTTTGACATCCTCCGGAGTCTCGAACACCGTTTTATTATTAAACCGTTCCGCCAACTGCGCCGCCAGCATACCAAAAACCAAACCAGCCAATCCCCCCAAAGCCAAATTCAAAGGCATAATCGGAGCAACAGCCATCAACTCGCCATTTCTATAGCGCGGAATTTCCGGCTTCGCAATCACCTCCCAAGCCACCTCTTTTTGACCCACAGCTTCTAGCTGCAAAGCTTGCTGTTTCGCCAGCAAACTATTCAGCGTATTATTAGTCAACTCCGCCTCCCGCTGCAAATCCGAATAGCGGCGCAAAATCACCGGAAATCCTTGAGAATATTGATTCAACTCCTTAGCAGCTTGTTCCAAAACCACATTTCGCACCCCCAGCACCTGAATCAAATTAGCAGTACCGATAAACTGCTCGATCAACTTAATCCGCACCGGATCTTGAAAAGCCAGCACCTGCGAATTCACCTTAGCCAAATCAGTTCCCAGAACTTGTTGAGCTTCTCTCTTCAACAAAGGAATCAGATTCTTGTGCTGTTCTCGCAACAATTGCATTTGCGGAGTTTGGTCTGTATATGTAGCCGAGTTAATCGCAATTTGCCCTTCCAATTGCTGCAATTGAGTCAGCATTCCTTGATAGCGGGGAGCTTGACTCAAAGCCGAAGCCATCAGCGCTTGTCTCTGGTTCAATCCGAGCTGATTTTGCAAATTGGCATAGAGCAATCTCTGCTGGTTGAACTGTGTTTGCGCGTCCAATCGCTGCGCTTGAATTTGACTGATTTGTTGCGCTAATTGTTGGCTTTGAATTTGCGGATCGATGAAATTGTACTGCTGGCGCAACTTTTGAATTTCGGTTTGCAGAAGTTGTTGGCGCTTTTTTTGGTTGGGAATTTGCGATTTCACAAAATCCAGACTCTGGTTAATTTGTGTTCTGGTATCTTGCACGCTGTAGTTGCGGAAACCAACGGCAACTTTTTCCAAAACAAAACTGATTTTTTTCGGATCGTAATCCTGATATCTAACTTCGATAATTTTGGTATTTTTGAACCGATTGATTGACAGCCTGGTTTCCTGAGAAAACGGCAAATTATTTACTTTTTGGTTGAAAAGGTAGTTGTAATTTATTTCGGGATATTTAGCCTGCAATTGTTTAATAATTGGCGTCATAACTTGCGGGCTTTGCAAAACTTGAATTTGCGATTCGTAGTCAAAACCAGGATTTTCCGCACTTCCGGGACTCGCTGGTTGCACTTTCAGTTCGCCGGAATAGATTTTTGCTAAAGTTTTTTGCGTAATAGGGGCTTCTACTAATAATTGAAACCGCCCTTCGTACTCGCTTTTTTGAGTCAGCGTCCAGGCAAAAACCCCTGTTGTCACTGCCACTGCTACGCCGACGATTAAGAGAGAACGGCTGCGGCAAACTTCCCAAAAACTTAACTCTTCTTCCTCGGTGTTTTCCCTCTCTACAAATTGATTGTCTTGATAAACTGCTGTTGATATTTGTTGCCGATCCAAAAGTTTTCTATTGTTATTAAACTGTGTTATTTGAGACTTTTTCCCTGGTTTCATTTGATTTCTACAACTTATTAGTTTAAACGTCTGCAAGGCTGGAGTCGTTTCATTAACCGGGTTTCTGACTAGATATCTAGTTACCAAACTAAAAATTTTTCTAGAAACCTGGTTTTTGAAGCCCTAGCGCTAGTCTATTCAAATCACCGAAAAATATTGAACAACCGGAATATTCCCAACAGCGGACTCAAAGGAGCGAGAGTCCCGCCTACATTATCCGAGAAGGTAGCGCGGCCCGATCGCCTTACCATAATTACATCATTATTTTGCAGTTTGGGATTAGTTTCCTCATTGGCTGTTGCGGAAAAATTCACCTTAACACTTAGCCGAGAAATAGTACCGTTAGGATTCAGGCGAATTAAATCTACAGAATCCATTTCGGCGCGCGATTTATTAAAACCTCCGGCTGCTACCAGCGCTTGATTTAAAGAAGTGTTGGGCACCATCGCAAACGATCCGGGTTTCACGACTTCTCCCACAATGCTCACCTTAATCGTATCCGGTGAAAAAGTAGAATTAGCAACTTGTGCGCCTTCGACTGCATCAAGATTTTCGGCTTTGGGAACTATTACCGTATCTCCCTGTTGCAGCGCTAAATCTTGGGATACATCTCCCCCTTCCAAAAGTTGCCACAAATTCACATTGATAATTTGTTCCGTACCCGCGCGAGTCAGGCGGCGAACTTGTATTTGTCTGATATCAGCTACGGGAGTAATGCCGCCAGCCATTTTAATCGCCTTAGTTACTGTTTGCTGCAAAGCAGTTTCCCCGCCGGCAGTTTCGCTGGTAGCAAACAAACCAGAATTTGCACCAATTTCATTTTCTTGCGTTCTACTTTGAACATCTTTTGCCAAAGTATAAGTACCGGGGCGAGTTACTTCGCCCACCACAGCAATATTAATTGGTTGAGTGCTTTGTCCGGTAATGTTAGCTACTGCTAAAGTCGGTGCTTCTTGGCGGTTGAGGCTAGTGACTGTGGGAATAAAGATAGTATCGCCGTCGCGCAAAGTCAGATCCGCGCGCAAATCGCCGTTTTGCAATAATTCCCACAAATCCACACTAATAATTTGTTCCGGTGCGTTGCGCTGGGGGCGGCGGATTTTGATTTGCCGCACGTCTGCTGATTGGGTAATTCCTCCCGCCATTCGCAGCGCCCGCGATATTGTGGGCATTTGAGTTCCAATTTGCTCTGACGTGCCTCCAGGGCCTGCTGCTGCCGATATTGTATAGGCTCCGGGGCGGTTGATTTCGCCCGCGATCGCAATTTGCAAAGGACGCGCCGCCAGCAGTTTCAGCGTCACCCAAGGACGTTTGAGATATTTGCCGTATCGCTCCTTGACAGCATTAGAAGCTTGTTCTAGGGTCATTCCGGCCACGGAAAGGCTACCAATTAACGGCAAACTCAGGGAACCGTCGGCCTGTATTTGGTGTTGACCGTTGGGGCCGCTGTATTCCGGGACGTTGAAGATGTCGATTTGAATGCGATCGCCCGCACCCAAAGTGTAAACTTCCGATCGTACACTTGCAGGAACACTTGCAGGAACACTTGCCGGAAATCCCGGCGCTGCGGGTACGGGTACGGGCTCGCCAGAAGCAGGAGGAGGAGGAGGAGGCACAAACTGAGCAGCCGCCGGAGACGAACCCACAGCCGCGATCGCTGACAATGTTAAACTTTGGACAATCAAATTTTTGACAGTATTGAGTTGTGAACAGTTTTTCACCACCATTGCTTTTTGCCCCTATCCTCTTCCTACCCCGCCAACATCAAATGTAACCTAACTGTTCTAACTTGCTCAGAACTTTTTTAACACTCTCTCCTACACTTTCTTGCTCTGTGTAACAAATTATCTCAGGATTGAGCGGTTCTTCATAAGGATCGTCAATGCCGGTAAAACCCTTAATTTCTCCAGCTCTCGCCTTAGCGTACAGCCCCTTGACATCGCGATTTTCGCACACTGCTAACGGCGCTTTGACGTACACCTCAACAAAATTTGGCTCCATCGCTCTAATTTCGTCGCGAACTGCTTTGTAGGGGCTAATAGCTGCGGTCATTGCGGCAACTCCATTGCGGCTCAGCAGGTGAGCGACAAATCCAATCCGCCGAATATTAGTATCCCGGTCTTCTTGGCTAAATCCCAAACCTTTTGATAAGTTGGTGCGAACGACATCTCCATCCAAGATTTCCACTTTGCAGCCTCGACGCTTCAATTCTGGTTCGAGAGCTTCGCTGATAGTTGTTTTGCCGGAACCGCTCAGGCCGGTGAACCACAAAATAAAACCTTTTTCCATTTTTAATTGCTTGGTTAGTAGTAAATAGTGGGGAAATAGTGGGATTTATTATTTTAATCTTTTGGTTCCCATTTTCTGATTGTTTTTGATTTGAGATGCGCTCTGATTTTCGGATTTTTATTAACCGCAGAGGACGCAGAGGACGCAGAGGAAGAGGTCAGAGGGAAGAGGAAAAATAGGTGGTCTTAAAATCCGTTGTACAATTTTTACGATCGCCTGTCGGCTGCGAGCCGTCTTTTCGCAAAAAACCCGGTTTCTGGCCCCATGCGTAACTAAAATCTAAAATCTTCATGTCCTCTCTCTTAAAAGCAGATGTTTTGGTAGTCGGCGGCGGCACCGGCGGCACTGCAGCAGCCGTGCAAGCAGCCCGCCGCGGTGCCAAAACTATTTTAGTCAGCGAATTCCCTTGGCTGGGAGGAATGCTGACTTCGGCTGGCGTTTGTGCGCCGGATGGTAACGAATTAGCAGCTTTTCAAACTGGTTTGTGGGGTGCCTTTCTCCGGGAACTTCAGCAGCGTCAGCCGGGAGGTTTGGATTGGGGCTGGGTCAGTTTTTTTACTTGCGATCCCCGCGTCGGTGCGGAAATTTTTGCTGATTGGGTTAAGTGTTTGCCGAACTTGCAGTGGATTTCTGGACAAATAGCTCGCGATGTGATTTGCGAAGGTAACAGAATTTCTGGGGTTCGGTTTGCAGATGTTACTGTGTTGGCCAAAATCACTTTGGATGCGACGGAATTGGGAGATTTATTGGCTTTGGCGGAAGTCGGGCACCGCTGGGGTTGGGAATTTCAAGCTGAGTGGGGAGAACCCAGCGCGCCGATCGCCCCTAACGATCTCACACAAAGGTATTCGGTGCAAGCTCCGACTTGGGTGGTTGTGATGCAGGATTTTGGTGAAGGCGCAGCAGCACCAGAAATTCCCGCGCCTCCGGTGGACAATCCCGATCGATTTATCGGCGCTTGGAAAGATTACACTCCCGAACAATTTCTCAACTACGGCAGGCTTCCGGGGGGATTTTTGATGATTAATTGGCCGATTTGTGGTAATGATTACGGTGAAGGGGTCGATCGACTAATTGAATCAACAGCATCTCGACAAGAATTCCTCCAAGAAAGTCTCTGGCACAGTCAAAGTTTCGCGCGCTTCATTCAAACTCAACTCGGCCGCCGCTACGGGTTAGCACAGAATATTTTCCCTATTTCTACGATCGAAAATCCACAAAATTCCTCGCTTCTGGGTTCTTTCGCCTTGCATCCTTACTACCGAGAAAGCCGCCGTTTGCGGGGACTCAGTACAGTCACAGAACAAGATATTTTGCCTGTTGTGGGTGGAAGAGTTGCGAAATTGCCGATAAATTCTCAGGGAATTTGCGAGACAATTGCGATCGGCAACTACGCCAACGATCACCACTATCCGTGCGGCGACATTCCTTTGCAGCCCAAATCCATCCGCTGGGGCGGCCGCTGGACTGGCACTCCCTTCACAATTCCCTACAGCGCCCTAATTCCTGCGAGTGCAGACGGATTGCTGGTTTGCGAAAAAAATATTTCCGTTTCTCACATCGCCAACGGTGCAACTCGCTTGCAGCCGCTGGTGATGAATATCGGACAGGCGGCGGGGATGGCGGCGGCTTTGTGCGCGGAAGCTGGATGTGGGCCGCGCGATTTGTCGGTGAGGGTTTTGCAGGAAGCTTTGCTGCAAGATTCCGAGGCGAGGGCGGCGGTTGTTCCTTTATTTAATTTGACACCGGATCGATCGGATTGGCTCGATCGCCAGCGCTATTATCTCGATCGACCTCAAGCATATCCCGCCAGCGGCGAATGTCCTTTTTCAGATCCAAAATCGCGACAAACCCGGTTTCTCAACGAAACTTCTGTATTTGAACCCAGAACCTTGACATCTGAACCCGGTTTCTGCCCAAACCCCAGCAGTCAGACAGCAAATACCTACAGCGAATTTTCGGGCATTTTCCGCCGAAAAGGCCCGCAAGACTGGACGCTAACCCTGACAAGTCCCGCATCCTTGGCCGGTCAAACTTGGCAACTCGTGACTTTGGACTGGGAAACCGACAGCTTTTTAGACAGTTGCGAAACCGAAAAGCTTATAACAGTGTGGGGTATGCCCAATCAAGCCGGTGTTTGGCTGCGAGCGCTATCTGTAGCATTCAAAAAGTAAAGTTTTTTGCAAAGTTCCGAAATTGCCAGAAATCTATCCTGATCGATCGGGCAAAGTCCGTATCAGGTAATAGACACTGACACGGATACTACCCATGCAAACCTACACCGCAATTGCTTTACTTAGCCTGTTGGGCATTACCTTGAGTGCCAGCGCCGCTCGAGCTTTTGAATCTCCCGCCCCAATGCTCGAAACTGCTACCGCCCAATATATGTTGTCAGCGCAAACTCAACAAAAGGGCGAGCGCGGCCCAGAGAGAGGCAGCGGACGCAGAAGCTTTACCGAGCCTAACGTTACTCATGCACTGTAAGATTTCTCATCGCACTGTACCTCAGCGAATGCCGCAACTGAGTGGGTTCGCGCAGTTGATTCGATCTGATTTTCCGAGATTCTAGTTTTTCAGGTTAAACGGTAACTGCACTTTTTGTTGACAGTCTTTAGGAGATTCTTTTTGTGTGAGAAATGTTAGCATATAAATCTTGAACCGCCATCTAGCTAGAGATAGACTCTAAATACGTGGCGGTTTTGTTTTGAAAACGCTTTCCTCTGCCCCATCAGACCTTCGCCCGTTGTCGGAGCCACTTCAAATTCCTGCGATCGCAATACTTATTTACGTTTGCCGCCCCCAGGTGCGGTTGAATTTTCAACGGCTGTATTATAATTAACGTGCGATAACTAACTTAAATATAGGTAAACCTTGAGTGCAAAGGGTGCAACAACCTACTTAAATTCGCCAATAAGAATCACTTATTCGGTGTCGATCGCCTTGAAGCCAATGCCCCAGCGATCTCAGGGAAATTAACAGGCCTGAATATTAGGATAGCTGCCAAGCTTTCCGGCGACTGTCGGCTATGCTGGATTCGGCGCTCTCGCAATAATTTAGTGGAGGATTACAAGATGCCTCCTAGTTTTGCTATTTCGGGGATTGTGATGAAAAATGACTCTTTAGATCTGGTCAAAAGCCTCAGCCCTAGTGCAATGGATCAGATCATGCTATATCTGGCGTTCAGCGCCATGAGAACCAGCGGGCACAGGCACGGGGCGTTTCTAGACGCGGCCGCAACGGCGGCTAAATGTGCCATTTATATGACTTATATGGAGCAGGACAACAACCTGCGGATGACCGGACACTTGCATCACATTGAGCCTAAACGGGTGAAGGTGATTGTTGAGGAAGTCCGGGAAGCTCTGACTAAGGGAAAATTGCTGAAAATGTTGGGTTCCCAAGAACCTAGATATTTGATTCAGTTTCCCTATGTCTGGCTGGAACAGTATGCTTGGTTGCCGGGCCGCCCCCGCATTCCGGGAAATAGTTTGAATGCTGATGAAAAAAAATATCTCGAAGGCAAAATTCCTCCTAATCCGCCTGACGCTCAACTGATCAATTCTTTTCAGTTTATGGAGTTGATCGAGTTTCTGCACAGGCGATCGCAAGAAGATATGCACCCAGAAAGGCGAATGCCTTTGAGCGAAGCTCTAGCAGAACACATCAAGCGCCGCTTGATCTATTCCGGAACAGTTACTCGCATAGATTCTCCCTGGGGAATGCCGTTTTATGCCCTCACCCGCGCTACCTACTCTCCAGCAGAGCAAGAAGAGCGCACGTTTACGATGGTGGAGGATACGGCTAGATATTTCCGGCTGATGAAGGATTGGGCGGAAAAGCAACCGAAGGTGATGCGAGTTATGGAGACTTTGGACATCCCGCCGGAACGGCTCGACCAAGCTGTAGAAGAATTAGATGAGATTATTCGCAATTGGGCCGATCGCTATCACAAGCGAGGCGAACCAACTATGATTTTACAAATGGTTTTTGGGCCCAAAGATGATGATTAATGTCATTAGTCATTAGTCATTAGTCATTAGTCATTAGTCATTAGTCATTAGTTGGCAGTTAACAGTTAACAGTTAACAGTCAACAGTCAACAGTCAACAGCTAACAATTCAGTCATTAGTCATTAGTTGGCAGTTAACAGTTAACAGTTAACAGTCAACAGTCAACAGTCAACAGCTAACAATTCAGTCATTAGTCATTAGTTGGTAGTTAACAGTCAACAGTCAACAGTTAACAGTTAACAGTTAACAGTTAACAGTCAACAATTTAGTCATTAGTCGAAACTAATGATTAATGATTAATAACTAATAACTAATAGTGGAGGCAGAAACCGGGGTTTTTTCCGCAAATACTGGGTTGATCCCTTGAATTTGGGTAAAACCCCGGTTTTTTTAGTCGGCGACCTCCAAAATTCACTAAACTAAAAAAGCTTTCCAGACACAGGCAAAGACGATCGCACAAATCGCACCTATCAGCGTATTAAAAAAATTTACTACCTCATTTGTCAGCCATTCAAACTTCGATTGCACCGTCGCGCCAATCACGCTCTCAATGTTAGTAGCAATAAAAGCTGCGATAACACAAAAAACAATTCCTGTCAAGTCAATTACACCCGCAGCCCAACTCAAAAGCGCAATCAGGATCGAACCGACAATGCCCGCGATCGTTCCTTCCAGACTTACCGCCCCTTCAGTACCCCTAGGTACAGGCTGCAGCGTAGTAATCAAAAACGTATGCTTGCCGTAAGCTTTGCCGATTTCGCTAGCGCAGGTATCGGAAAGTTTGGTGCAAAAACTCGCCGCATAACCCAGCAACAACAGGGCAATAACATATTGTGGCACGGGCATCTTGCCCGTGCCTGCAAAAACATTGCCTGTGTCAGGGAAAATATTGCCTGTATCTCCTAAAATAGAGATTGCCAAAACTCCCACAGCACAAAAAGTAGCGGTTAAAGCCGAACCCCAGACATTTTCCGGGCCTCGCGCGCCCGATCGCTTTTCAGCAATCCCTTCTGCTTCTTTCTGGGCTTTACCGATGCGGGTAACTCCCGATCCCAGAAGAAAGTAAAACATCACCACCGCATAGCCCCGCCATCCCAAACAGCCCCAAATCAGGACGCCCAGCAGCCAGCCGTGAAATTGTCCGGCGGGTGTGAGCAATTTTTTGGGAGAAACGGAGGCGATCGCGAGTAAAAATGTATTAAGGGCGATCGCCACCAACCAAGGATTAGAAAAAGATAAATAATTAAAGAACAATTCAGAATTCTGCATTTAGTACCTCCATGAGCCAAATCTTATTTCATCTTGCCTTCCCCGTCACCAATATTGCCGAAACAAAAGCCTTCTACGTAGACGGGCTCGGCTGCACATTAGGTCGCGAATCCCCCAATTCTGCGATTTTGGGTTTGTGCGGCCATCAAATTGTCGCCCACGTCAGCCGCGAACCCTTGACACATCAGCGAGGCATCTATCCCCGGCATTTTGGATTAATTTTTACTTCCGAAGCCGACTGGGAAGGGTTGTTAGAAAAAGCACAGCAAAACAACTTGAATTTCTATCAAGAACCGAGAAGGCGATTTGTCGGTTTGCCTACCGAACACCGCACCTTCTTTTTGGAAGACCCTTTCCACAATATACTGGAATTCAAGTATTACTGCGAAGCCGAGGCAATTTTTGGGCGCAGCGAATACGCTGAAGTCGGCGATGCTGTTTGATATCTAGTCCGGTAGCGATTTGCCTTTTGTGGGGGCGGGTTTACGAGATTGTTGGTTTTAGGCAATTATTGTAGGTGAAACCCGCCCCTACAAAATTTGACATTAGAGCTCTTGCAAAAGTCCTTCTAATCAAATTTTGGGACGGGCTAGAAGCCCATCCCACAAGAAAAAAAGATTTCTGTGGGATGGCTTCTAGCCCGTCCTAATTATTTTGCAAGAAGTCTATTATACAAGAGTCAATCAAACGGTTAATCATGAACTTTCAAGGGTTCTGATAGTGCCTCGGCGACAGATTTTAAACTGCTGGAATGCCTCACCATCATCGCATGGGTAAAGACTGACAATTTTACTTCTTTTGCTGCTGACATTTGGGAACTAGCAGCAGGGAGAATTATGAAATCCCAATCTGTCCAAATCGAAGTAAAATTCAGCTTTTCCAGTAAGGCAGCATCTCGATTTAAATCTTTGAGAAAAGCACTGCCGGGACGCATTTGAACGCAGCCTTTTCCGCCGTTAGTGTAAGCTGCCCAAGTACCGTTGTGAGGGGAAGATATCGCAATAAAGCGCTGGACTCGGTTCATGCCTCCGAGTCGCTGGATGTAGTAGCGGCTGACGATGCCGCCCATGCTAAATCCTACTATGTCGATCGGCTGTTCTGGAGCGAAGGTTGCACAAACGTAGTCTGCAACTTGCTGCGCGAGTAATTCGAGACCGAGGCTGCCGTCGCTGGGGGTGAGATTGAGGCTGTAGACGCACCATCCGAGTTCGGTGAGGCGGGCGGACATTGTACTGAAAATAAGCTTTGTATCCCTCATCCCGTGAACCAGCAAGACTGGGTTGCGACTGAAGTTGCTATTCATTTTTAATTGGGAATTTTATTTTTTATCGGTGCTTTTAGTTCTTCAACTAATGCGTTAATACTTTTGCTGTCTGTCACCATTTGGCGGTGCAGCATTACGTTGATTTTAACTTCTTTACCTACTGGCATTTGGGAGCTGTTCGACGGTACAATCATGATGTCAAACGGTGTCCACATTGATGTGAAATTTATGTGTTTGAACTGCGTCACATCTTGATTCAAATCGCGCAGCAAGCCACTGTTGAGCCGCATATCCAGGTATCCTGGTAGGGACAGGAAATAGGCGGTGATGGTGCCGCTGTGAGGGGCCGATATGGTGATGAAACGCTGTACTCGGTTGATTCCTCCGAGTCGCTGGATGTAGTAGCGGCTGACGATGCCGCCCATGCTGTAGCCTACTATGTCTAAAGTCTGTTGTGGATCGAAGTTTTGAGAGATGTAGTCTGCTAGTTGTTTGGCTAGCGAGTCGAGGCCGACGCTGCCGTCGTTGGGCGTGAGGTTGAGGCTGTGGACGCACCATCCGAGTTCGGTGAGGCGGGCGGACATTTTGCTGAAAATAGCCTTTGTGTCCCAGATGCCGTGGATCAGGATGACGGGATTGCGATCGAGCGTGCTGTTCATTTTGCTGGAAAATTGCTTGCATATTAAAGCATAAACGACTCCCCTAGGGAGTTTGACCCCTAATAGGACAGCTAGCGAATCGGATCGATGTATCGCAGGCAAATAGGCAATATGTCATAAATTCTGAGATAATCGTAAACAAGTGCAAAGTAAAATTTGGGATTGCTGAGTGAAAATTACTAGAATGTCTGTGGTTTTAATCGAAAATTGTTAATTTTGATTAATAAATATAGACAAAGGTTGCCTAACCTCGTAGGCTAACCTTGTGGATAAGCTTGTACAAATTTCTCTAAAAGAACAAAAGGAGTAAGTCTAATGTTTGGTTTTATCAAAAATTTCTTCGGCGGTATTTTCGGCTTTTTTGGCAGACTGTTGGGCTTGAAAAAGTCTGAATATTTCATGGATTTAGGCGAATCTTCCGCGAAGGAACCCGCTAAGGTTGCACCTGCGAAGGAACCTGCGAAGGTAGAGGCTGCACCTGCGAAGGTAGAGGCTGCTGTTGCGAAGGTAGAGGATGCTGTTGCGAAGGTAGGGGATGCTGTTGCGGCCGCACCTGCAAAAGTTGAGGCTGTTATTTCAGGCAAGTCTGAACCGGCTAAGAAGGCTAAGGTAGAGAAAAAGTCTAAGAAGAAAGAAAAGGAACCAGTCGCTAGCGTTCCTGCTAAGACTTCGGAACCCGCGAAGGTTCCTGCTGCTGCAACTAACGGGAAAGTGCCGAGTCAAGCTGAACCCGATCGCACTTTTGCTCCTAATAATTTAATGCCGATACCAACTACCACTCGTCGCAGCCCTGGCCCTAGCATGAACAATTTCCGGGAAATGGCCCGTCAGGTGAAAATGAAGTAGAAGTTAGGGAATTGGTAATAGGGAATTGGGCATTGGATAGTTTCCAATCGGGCGGGTTAAAAGTTAAAAAATGGGATTCCTCATTTTTAATTTTTAACTCTTTTTTTATGCTTTATTTCCTTGGTTTCTGAGAAAGGCTAGGGCGCTGTATAGCTGGAAAGCGGGGTCCCAAGGAGTTTCGGATTTGCGATCGACCTCTACATGAGATTTGATTTTGCTCAACATATGCGTGTAATCGAGGACTGTCTCGGCAAACAGCGTAAATTCCGACCGCACTGTAACGTCAAGGTGGCGATCGAATATTTCCAGCAAGCGATTCCAGTTAATTCTGGTGGTACTTTGAGCTATTTGTGGGGATTTTTTGACTTTGGATGTTTGGTCTTTCTGGTTAGGTGAAGCTGGGATAGCTGCTGAAATTTTGGTGAAGTCAACACCTTGTTTAAATTGGTAACTTTGGTCGCAAATTCGCAGAATGCTGTTGCGACTGGGAAGGTGCAAGTCGCAGATTTGAGCGTAATCTTGGGTGATTTCTTTGTGGCGAAATTGGTCGGTTCTGCGGTTGGGCGAGTAGTCCATGATTTCCATGAACATCGGTAACAAACCTTCTACTCTTTGGCTAACTTCTGACCACTTGAATTCTATAGAACCGAGTCGATTTAGATGATCTTTGCAAACAACGGCTGGGGAAGAGAGAGATTGGAAGTGTTGCACTCGGAAGATTTGGATTTTTTGAATGTCGGCTAGGGTTGTCCAAAATACGGGAATTCCTGCTTTGAGGAGTTCTTGGCCGTATATTCGGAGTTGGCCGATGGGCCCGGTTTTGTACAGTCTCCAGCCGCGGCTTTGGAGTTGCATCCGGGTGGTGTAGGCGTCGATTTTGAAGATTCTGCTGATATTTTGGACGGCTGCGGGTTTGTCTTCGGGACTCACGGGTTCGAGGATCAGGAGTCCGGGTTCGAGGCTGCTGGGGTCGTTTTTGGCGGTTTCGATGGCTTGTTGGCGGAGGTTTTGTTGTGCGGTTTCAATGCGTTGAATGCCTTGGCGGGCTTGGGTGACGATTTTGGGGTTGGTGATGTCGCGGAGTATTAGTTTGTAGGTGGTTTGGGCTTTGTCGGGGTTGTTGGTGAGTTCGTAGTAGCGGCCGATGTAGTATTGCACCCAGGGGTTTTCGGGGGATTTTTTTTGCAGTTGTTTGATGAGTTGGGCTGCTTGTTTGTAGTTTTGGCTTTCTAGGGAGGCGACTATTTCTTGGATGTCTGTCATGGCGGTTGCGGGAATGGGGTTGTTTCTATCTTGGCTGATGTTTTGTTGCTTTGGCTAGTGGTTAATAGGTTTGGTTCCTGTGTGAATTTATAGATATGATGTGTAAGTATGACAATAATTGAAAAAATACGTGCCAAAATTGTACAAAATGATTTTGAGTTTTCACAACACGCAGTAAACCAAAGCATAGTTCGCGGTATCAGCGTACAAGAACTCCGGGAAGCAATAATGGCTGGTGAAGTTATCGAAGATTATCCCAAGGACAAATATGGCCCAAGCTGTTTGATTTTCGGCTTCACCATTGCCAATAGACCTTTGCACGTTCAGTGCAGTTATCCATCTCGTCTTTTGGTAAAAATCATTACTTTAGACCTTTTGCAAAAGTCAAATTTACCCCCTTAGTCCCCCCTTATTAAGGGGAGAAACAAGAATAATCTTGCTCCCTCCCCTTAATAAGGGGAGGGTTGGGGTGGGGTGCTTTGGATTTTTGCAAGAGTTCTTTTATACGAACCAGATAGGGAAATTTGGATGGATTTTAAGTTGAGGATAAATCAAAATGAACAATGACATTTCGCAAGAAACAATGGTGGAACAAAAGGTGACTTACACGCTTGAAATCAATGGTAAGTTTATTATTATTGAAAATGTTCCTGCTAGAGTGTGTTTGGAAACGGGAGAGCGATTTTTTTTGCCTGAGACTGTGGAACGGTTACAGAAGGTGATTTGGGAAGATAGAAAGCCTACTAGGGTGATTGAAACACCTGTTTTTGAGTTTGCTTAGCGGTTGGTTAAAGTTAAGTTAAAGTCGATTGGAGTTAACGCTTAATGTGTAGGTACCTTTGCTGGTGCGATCGCCACCTTGAACAACTACTTTATATGTGCCGTTACTTGGCAATTTTACATTCAATTCCGACCCTCCATAAGTTTGAAAATCACCTTTTTTTTCTGCAATTTTTTTGCCGCTCGGATCGATTAATGTTAAATAATGGTTGAGTCCTCTACTTGCGACTTGGATGGTGATGGGTTGACCAGCAATTCCTTTAAAGCTGTGTTCGCGGTACAAGCTGCCGTTGGGAAGGATGGAGTCGCCGTCTTTGAGGGTTCCCCGCTCCTGCAGTATGGAAAGAGGAGTTAGTTTTGGTCGATCGGGGTTGCTCAAATCTAAGCCATAATTTGTGGTTGTTGCACCTGGGCCGTTCCCTTCTCTGACTGCGATGATAAAGGCAGTTTTCTTGTTGGTATCTCGGACTATTTTATCAATAAATTGTCTTTGTATTTTTTCTGACTTTAAAACTTTTGGTTGGTTAAAATTGGGTTGTGAAATACAGAAAAGAACTGCTCCATCTTGATAGCGACCTGCGTAAAACCAATATTTTTGACCGTTAGCTGTGAACTCATTTTGATTGAATACAGTGAATTTGTCAAATTGTAGTTGCTGGTTTCGGCGGCAATCTTTATCAATATAGATTTCATTGGCTGATGGCTGTCGCTGGGCCGTTACAGATTGTATGCTGGCGGCGGCTAGGATTGCTGCGATGATGGTGATGATTGTGGGCGATCGCATTTTCATGAGTTTTCTTTATTTTTGGTAGGGATTTTTGCCAGATTACGAACAGGCTTCTATATACTCAACTTCAGGAAGTCTCCCTGAACGAAATCGAGTTACACGATTTTTGCTAGTCTCAAAAATAATCCGGTAGTTTTTGTCAGCCGCATCTTTAGGTACAAAAGTTAAATATTTGCCATTTTGAGGCGGGCCGCCAACATAAGGATGTGGAGTTATTTTAATTTGACCGGGATACAAACTAATAATTTGCTCTTGGGTATTCCCAATTTTAGCTCCTGCGATCGTGGTCGTGCGATCGTTGTTAATATCTACTCTGGCAATACGATCCTTTGCTACCATAAAGGAAATGCCTTTTGGCGCTCCTTGCGGGCGAACGTAGGAACACTGATATTCGTCCATACCACCACTCCCACTTTTAATAAATTTAATCCCAGCAGAGCGTGAGGCTTCATCAACGGTCATTCCTACTCGGATCGGTCCTATGCCATTAATTGCTAATTTCGATCGCTCTGTGAGTTGCACTTGAGCGCTGACTGATGTTACCCAAACCGCAAAAATGACAATTGTGCCAATTAGCATTGTGACAAACTTAGTTGAACTGTTTAACTTGCTCATCGATCGCTATTCCTCGTTTATCTCTGTAAATATTTCTCTAATTCCGCTGTGCGTTGTTTGGTAATTCGCTCCAAACATTCATTCAAAAAACCTCGATAACCCGTACCGCCGCGATTTTGATACACTTCAAATTCGCAGGTATTATCTCGCACTTTAATCCATCCTAGTTGTGCTTCCGCAAGTAACGCTTTCTCTTCCTTGCTCAACTTAGCAATCAATTGTTTGTAAACATCATTTAGTCGCTCGTCTGCGAGTTCATACCTCAACCGAATACAAGCTCTGACTT
This sequence comes from Microcoleus sp., assembly GCF_049646505.1. GTDB lineage: Bacteria > Cyanobacteriota > Cyanobacteriia > Cyanobacteriales > Microcoleaceae > Microcoleus. Next base: position 605 of record NZ_JBARVX010000306.1, on the reverse strand, counting down.
CCACATCTCCTTGCGGCCGATCGCAATTAATCTGTTGAGCAATGACAGATTGCCCCGATCGTGCGAAAATTGATGCTGTAGCTAAGATTGTCGCAAGTACGATCGCCCTTGTGGTCGATCGGCTTTTGGGCAAATTTATTTTCAATACCCTAAAACCCACGTATTTTACGATTTTTTATAACACAAGACAGATTTTATGCAATGAATTTAAAGATTATTTTTAGATTGGGCGAGGGTTGGCTCTGTCGGTGGGATTCCCAAAGTATGCTTGATAGCTGCATCTACTGCGGCCATATTTGACCAAATACCAATTTTGCGATCGATTTCAACTTCTAGAAGCGTCACCAGATTGTCTGTCATGATTACCGAGTCAGCCAACAATCGTGTTTGCTGGCCCTCCCTTGTGGCGAGGGAAACAAAAACCCGGCTTGGGTGTCCTAAACGAGCTAAATTGCTAGTAATCATTGCTGTAATGGTTTGTCCTAAACCAGTCCCCAAATTATCAGCTTGAACTATCAAAACTGGGCGGCGCTTCGCAGTACGCAAATCAGCATTGGGAAACAGCACCAGCGCTACATCACCGCGTTTATAAATCATCGTAAGCA
>NZ_JBARVX010000305.1:0-2667 GCF_049646505.1 Microcoleus sp. | reverse complement strand
GCAAGAATCCGCACGTAGTTTTGATTTGGGGTTTCGTAGCTGTTAACTGAAATCCGAAATTGACTAGCAGACAGTTTGCCAGAATTGGCGCAGTAGCGGTTAAATTCGTTGACAAATTGCGGTGTGTCTTGACTATTTTCGCTGTTGTTACCCGAATTTGTGTCTGCATCAAGGCGATCGCGACTTTCGGCAAATATTGTATCCAAACCAAAGCGATCGCGCCCGGTTGTCCCTCTAATTAAACTCCCGTAAAATCCCAGCAATCCGCTGGTTTTATAGACTCTGGTAGTGTCGCGAAAGTCGGAATTAATCAGATTTTCTAAGCGCTGTCGCAGTTGCGTGTTGTACCAAGTTTCGTCAATGCGGTTGAAAATGTAAAACAGCCGATCGCGAATTCCGGGATTCGATCGCGTTTTCTCCATCAACTCCGTCTCTTCCGTCGTCATTTCCCCAGACGACGCAGCCTTCAAGACGCAGACAACCGCCGAAGTATCCGGGCTTTCAATCTTATCGTAGGTCAATTCCGCATCCTGTTTGACAGGCGCATCAATTCCCGGCGTATCGATAATAATATTACCATCTTTCAGCAGCGGATGGTAACAATAATATTCAACTCGCTTCAGCACAGCACTGTTGCTACCGCGCCGCGCATAACTAGCAGCTTCCTTGAGATTGGAAAAATTAAACTGTTCCATCGAATAAGTAGCGTTATCGACAGTTTGGATGCGCTCGCGATTAGCTTCAAAACCTTCTAGCAACAGTATCAAAGCCTTAGCTTGTTTGGCTAGCTCCGATTTATTTTCTCCGCCTTCCTTTTCGATAATTATCAAACATCCCTGAGATAAAATCTTTACTACATCTATGTGATTAATATTGATTTCAGTAGTTAAATTCAACTGCTCGCACAGAGCATAAACTTGAGTCCTAATCTCAACTTCGCTCAAAAAAGTGAGAACAACGCGCTCTTTTTGGGCCGATTCAGCATAGGCGATGTAACACTCAGTACCAGTTGCGTGTCCTTCAGCACTGTAGAGCAATTCTCGCTCCAGCAAAGCATTAATCAGCATCGATTTTCCCGCACTAAAAGCGCCCGCAAACACAATTTCAAATTCAGGAGAAATTGCCTTTTTCAAAGACGCTTGTACCGCCATAATATCTTGTTGTCGCAAAGACGGTTCTTGACGCAGCAGTTGCAGTAAAGTGTCAACTTGCTCTTGCAGATTGTTGCATTGGGGCGGCATTTGAGTCATGGCGGCAGACTGCTCCTGATTGTAGAAAAATTAGCTTAGGGTTAATTGTCCGCTAGCTCCTGAAGAATTGCAACAGTAATTTTACTTATGTTATCAATAATTGCTTAACATAATTAGTCGTAAGGTGCTATAATAGCGTACCTTACATCATTAAAGGTGCGCTATTATAGCACCAGACATTAAACCGACAAATCTTGACGGGGTTTAAAAGTCTCAATCTGCCGCAATTTTTCGTATAATTCCCGTTCCTCTTCACTAATTTCCTTGGGAATTAACACCTGAATTTCTACTAGCTGATCGCCCCGATCGCCATTTCCAGTCGGATAGCCTTTATTTGCCATCCGCAACCGCTTTCCAGAGGTGACTCCCGGCGGTAGTTTCATCTTCACCGGGCCATCGAGCGTCGGCACTTCCACATCTCCACCTAGCACCGCTTCGCAGGGTGTCAGCAGCAATTGGCAGCAAATATCCGACATTTCTAAGCTAAAAAATGGATGGGGAGAAACCGTGATTTTTAAGTACAAATCGCCGCCACCAATACCTTGATTCCGCAGGCGAATTCGCTGGCCCGATACCATTGCCGCAGGCATATTTACTTCGATCCATCGCCCGTCATCCAAACGAATGCGCTCGGTACCGCCGGCATAAGCTTTTTCCAATGGCAGAGTCAGTCGGGCTTCAATGTCTCTTCTGATTTCGCGATCGTCAATTTCCCTAGTTTCGCGTCGAATTTCGCGATCGACTGTTTCGCGTCGAATTTCGCGATCGACTGTTTCGCGTCGAATTTCGCGATCGTCAAAATCCCTTCCATCTTCCCGATAATTAGCAACATAACTCGTTTTCTTAGAAGCCGTACTCCACGGTTCCGAAGCGACTACTCGCGGTGCATCATTCGCTGTCGCCATCCTCACTTCCCGCCGCCTTCCGAGCACTTGATCGAGAAATTTATTAAAATCGGAGTAATCGCTAAAATCGATTTCTTCGGCTGGTTTATTGCGGCTGCCTTTGTTATTTCCCCAACTTTTGAAATTGGGAAGTTTTACGCCTTGTTTGCCTTGAAATCCCTTTTGTTTCCAAAATTTACTAAACCGATCGTATTGAGCTCGCTTTTCGAGGTCGGAAAGAATATCGTAAGCTTCATTAATATCCTTAAAGTTATCTTCAGCAAATTTGTCACCCGGATTTACGTCAGGGTGCAATTGCCTTGCCAGTCGGCGATAGGCTTTTTTTATCTCGTCAGCCGTAGCATCTCTGGAAACTCCCAGAATTTGATAGTAATTGCGAAAGTTTTGCATAGTTAGTCATCAGTCATTAGTTATTAGTCATTAGTTATTAATTATTAGTCATTAGTCATTAGTCATCCTGCTTCCCCGCTTCAAACTAGGGACTAATGACTGGGGACTAATGACTAACCACT
>NZ_JBARVX010000304.1:0-15193 GCF_049646505.1 Microcoleus sp. | reverse complement strand
CACAGTCGGGACAAATGGCTTTTTTGTTGTTATTATCTAAGCAAATTGTGATTCCTATATTTTCAATAATCTGATAACTTTTGACTGTCACTCCCTCAATATTAAGGAGTTTGGTCATTAGATGAAGGTGAGGATGGGTAGCCATAGGTATAAGTTTTATTTTAATTTTTCTCAGTTCTGATTTTATTAAATAAAAAAAAGCCATGTAAGTCAATATATAATTGCTTTACCAGCGCCTAATTTTTAGATTTTATAGTTAATTTTTATAAAAATTATTAACTTTTTTACATACTAGGTTCGGTAGAGCCGTTTTTAGTAGGCATTGACTTTCTCTGAAAATTATCATATTATACGATACAATATGCGTTTTAGATGCTGAACAGCTTAGTAGTTTAAAATTAGTAGATGAACTTCAATCGCCAAAGTTAATGACTGACATAATTATGCCGCAAGTTTTGGAGCAAATTTTGAGTAACAGCAAGACTGCGGATGCTGTTTTTTCAGCTTTGCTACCGGCTTTAGGTGAAGTGTTAAATTGCGATCGCGTTTTTCTTTATCTCCGCAATCCTGAAACCAAAACAGGTAAAGCAGCTTACTGTTGGTGTCGCAACTCGAACTATCCCGATGTTACCACTGTCGAATGGAAAAAAGAACCGGAATCTTTAGGGGAAGAAGACCCTTTGTTTGCAGCAGCATTGCGAACTGAACCTTCGATTTTTGTTGAAGATGTCGAAACAGCAAATCCTGAAGTTGTCAACAAAGATTTTGAAGCAAAAGAGTTCGGACACCGAGCTTTGATTCACGCTCACCTTTGTGTTGATGGCTTGTTGTGGGGGGTTTTGCAGCCTTGTATTTTCGATCGCCCCAGAGTCTGGACTGACTTTGACCGCCAAGTTATTGCAGCAGTTACAGAAAAGATTTCGCCCTTAGCTGTGGCTTTTGTTAAGGGCGCGCAACCGACATAAAATAGGTTTGTAATGAGGAGTCTTCGTTCTCACTACAAACCTGTAACGATGTTTTTTATCTATCAAACCAGGTTTATGCGTAAGTTATACAAAACATCTTGCAAGCACATCAGCGGCCCAAATCGTGCATCGCATTAATCTCCGTTGCACATCTTTGAGTCAGCGCTTCCAACTCTTGGCGATCCGACGAACCGGGCGCCTCAATTACTTTACCGATTCGTATAGTTAACGGCACCGGTTGCGGTACTAGCAAACCTTTGATAGAAATCGCATGAGTTCCCCACAAACTAACAGGTAACAGCGGGGCTTTAGCCTTAGCAGCTATCAGCGCAGCGCCTAATTTCGGTTCAGTAATTCTACCGTCGGGCGTGCGAGTTCCCTGCAAAAATACACCAGTCGCCCAGCCATTGTCCAAAGAGTTGATAGCCGATCGAATTGCACTGCGATCGGCACTTTTCCGGTTGACTGGATAAGCGCCGTAAAGCGTAATTGCCTGCTTCAAAATAGGAACTTTAAATAATTCTTCCTTCGCCATAAATGCGACAGGCCGCCTCATGCAATTAGACAAAATTGGCGGGTCAAAATCGCTGGCGTGATTGCTGACTACTACCAGCGGCCCTTCTGCAGGTACGTTTTCGGCACCGTAGATGCGGCCCCGAAAGTAAAGGTGCAGCATGGGGCTGACTATTGACCACTTGAATAAATAGTAGAGAAGTAAACTTTCGACTGGTTCGCGACTTTTGCTCACGGAAAACCTGAGATTTTAAATTACATCGAATATCAGCCTATCAGTTCAGCAATCAAAATTGAACAGTATTTTGAGGTTTTTAGGGTGCTGGTGGCGCACCAGCGGTATCAACTCAAGCAAAAATATCCCGGTTGTCTGCGGTTGGAAACCGCGCCTGCACAAACAAAACCTACTCCAAGCGGTTAGCAACGTAGATTTTCAATTGAGGTTTTCGAGCCTTCTCGATCGCCCGTACCGGCTTTGCACAACAAGCCGCAGTAAAATTTGCCTGTTGTGCTATTTATTTTTCGCCACTTTTCGGGCCAACGAACTCAATTTTAGAGCCTGGGGCTTAATTCAACGTTAACAATCGATTAAGCGGGTACATCTGCAAAACTGCTCACATTTACCAAGTCTAGATCCGGACAAGTCCGTTTGATCAAACCTGTGAGAACTTTGCCGGGGCCAATTTCCAATACCCGATCGATTCCTTGTTGCGGCAATTGCAGCGAAATTTCTCGCCAGCGCACACCTTTAGTCATCTGCTGGTTCAACCGCTGCTTTAAAGTAGCGGCGCTGGTAGTCGCTGTTGGTTCTGCATTCGAGAGCACCAGCATTTTAGCATCAGAAAACCTTGCAGATTTTAAGGCTTGTTGAAATTCTGAGGCCACTGATGCCATCAGCGGAGAGTGAAACGCACCGGAAACATTCAATTTAACGGCGCGTTTGACTTTGATTTTCGCAAGCAAATCTTCTACTGCTTCTGGAGTTCCAGAAATTACAACTTGTGCTTCGCTGTTGTCGTTGGCGAGTACCACGTCTCGGCTGTATTGAATTTGCAGTTCCAATTCCTGCCTGTCAAACCCGATCAAAGCCACCATTTTACCACCGGAGGCTGTGTCCATGAGTTCGGCGCGACGTTTGACCAAGCGCAATCCCGTTTCAAAGTCAAAGACGCCTGCTGCGTAGAGGGCAACATATTCTCCTAAACTGTGACCTGCAACTACTGCTGGCCGATCGCTCTTTTCTCGCACTAAGTCTGCCAAAATGCTTTCTATTACGTACAAGCAAGGCTGAGTGTAGAGAGTACGAGATAGTTTTGCTTCTTCTTTTTGGCAAACTTCTGGGACAGACCAGCCTAAAATATCTTTGGCTAGCTCAAATTTGGCTTTGGCTGTTGGCAAGTTTAATAAGTCTGCACCCATTCCGATCGCCTGGGAACCTTGTCCGGGAAATACCCATGCTGTTTTAGTCATTTTTCCGGTAATCTGCTAATTGGTGGTTGCTAATTCTTGATTACAAAAATTCTTTGTTTTCCGCTTTTTTCGTTCGCTTGCTGGTATCCGCTATCTTTCTGTTAACGAACTATCTACTAGCGACTCATAACCATAACATATAACTGCCATTTTTACGAGCTTTATATTTTTTCTACTTTAATTCAGATTAATCGCCGCAGCAGGGGATGCAACTGTATAAAACATCCAAACCGCTATGCAGTAAGTCATTCCCAAATTTTTAATCACCAATCGTATAACTCCTGTGCTCCAGGTACACCCATCCGCGCAAACCTTAGCGGGTAGTCTGTCGCGTTCAAAGATTTTGCTTTTTTAAGGGTTGCACTCCCGACAATCACTCTGCCAAGCTTCAAGCCTCCAAATATTATACCGTTTTTCCCCAAAAACGAAACTGCTTTGCGATCTTTCAAAATCGCAGTCGATCGATGATACCAAATCCGGCTGCATCAGAATGATTAAACCGCCAAGGCGAAGCCGAACGCAAAGGAAGAGAAAACAGAGATAAATAATTTCGATGCCAACGGATTTGATCTGATTCCCGATCGCAAACGATCTTACCTGCCCCATTGAAAAATTGCGGCACCCCAAGTCAAACCTGCACCAAAACCTGCCGCAGCAATAGTATCGCCCGTTTTAACTTTACCCTGACGCACGGCTTCGTCTAAGGCAAGGGGAATCGAAGCTGCTGAAGTATTGCCGTAATTTGCCAAATTGCTAATTACTTTTTCCGGGGGAATCTTCAGCCTTTGAGCAACTGCATCGAGAATCCGCTGATTGGCTTGGTGCAACAGCAGCCAGTCAATTTCTGCAGCGCCGATATTGGCCCGAAACATAGCTTTTTCTACGACTTCCGGCACTTTTTTCACCGCAAAACGATAGATTTCTTGACCGTTCATTGTGATGGGTTCAAATCTTCCAGCTCCGATGTTGACGCCCTCAACTAATTCTTTTGACTCGGCTTTGTAAGCTAAATTGAGAGAGGAATTTTGCGTGCCGTCGCTGCGAATTTCAAATCCCAAAAATCGATCGACTTGGGAAGCTTGCAATACCACCGCACCTGCACCGTCTCCAAATAGAATGCAAGTACCCCGATCCGACCAATTCACCCAGCGAGATAAAATATCTGCTCCAATTAGCAAAACATTTTGATAAACGCCTGTCCGGATGAACTGCGAGGCTGTAACCAAACCAAAAACAAAACCAGAACAAGCTGCTGTCAGATCGAATGCTACAGCTTTTGTCGCGCCTAACTGATATTGAATTTTGCCGGCACTACCAAACAAATCGTCAGGACTTGAGGTGGCCAAAATAATCAAATCGATATCTGTCGGCGAAATTTCTGCCATTTCGATCGCCCTTCGGGATGCCTCTGCGGCTAAATCGCACAAAGAAGTGCGATCGTCCGCCAACCTGCGCGATCGAATACCCGTTCGCGCCGCAATCCACTCGTCAGACGTTTCCACTATCTGACTCAAACCGTGATTGTCAAGGGAAATCTGTGGCGTACAAGAGCCGCTACCCGTGACGGCAATGCCGAACCCTGATTGCTGCAACATTCTTCTCCATTTATGAGCGATTCTGTCGAACAATTAAAAATTAAAAATTACAAATTAAAATTATTTTTTAAACTACTGAAATTACTTTTTTAACGAGCAAAACAGATTGTTTAAGCTGACATTTTTAATTTGACATTTTTAATTTTTAATTCCTACTTACTGCCTCTAATTAACAGCTTCTTGTTCCAGAGCGGTTTCGCGATTTTCAGAGCGAATTCGTTCCAGCACTTGGTTGTCAATAGCCTCTTTCGCCAAACGAATGGCATTAAAAATCGAGGCAGCTTGAGACGAACCGTGGCTGATAATACAAACTCCAGCAACGCCCAACAGCAAACCGCCGCCGTGTTCAACGTGGTCTACCCGCTGCTTGAACCCTTTGAGGCTTTCTTGCAGGAGGGGAGCGCTAACTTGATTTTTGAGTCCGGCAGCCAATTCTTCCTTAAGCACTTGCACCACGACTTCGCCCACCGCTTCGGCAAACTTCAACAACACGTTGCCGACAAACCCGTCGCAGACAATCACGTCGAAGTTCCCCGACAGCACGTCGCGGCCTTCGGCATTGCCGACAAAAGGAATGTGAGGGTTGTCCACCAATAATTGATGGGTGCGTACCGCCGCGTCGTTGCCTTTAGAAGCTTCTTCGCCAATATTGAGCAGACCGATTTTGGGTTCGGCTACGCCCAGGACGCACTGGCTGTAAATAGTCCCCATCAGAGCAAACTGCTCCAAAAATTTGGGGCGGCAGTCCACGTTAGCGCCAACATCGAGAATGAGTACAGAGCAGCCGGGTACGATTGTCGGCAAAACCGCACCGATGGCGGGGCGATCGATTCCGGGGAGCCGCCCCAACCTCAGCAGGGCCGCAGCCATTGCCGCGCCGGAGTGACCGGCGGACACCACAGCATCAGCTTGCTGCTGCTTTACCAAGTTCATCGCTACGTTAATCGAAGCCTTGGGTTTGCGTTTGAGGGCACTTAAAGGTTCTTCGTGCATTTCTACCGTTCCTTCAGAAGGAACGATTTCTAGCTGACCTTTGCAGACGCGGCCGATCGCGTCTTGAAGACGTAGCGACTCTTCTATTTGCTGCGGGTCGCCCACCAGCAAAATCTCAACGCCTAATTCTTCCTGTGCCTTAAGCGCTCCAGCTACAATTTCGGCGGGGGCATGATCCCCACCCATAGCGTCTATTGCAATTCTTGCGCGTGTCGATCCCATTGACCAATGTTTGAGAAACACTAAAAATTCTACCAGGAAGTCAGTCGATTTTCGATTTTCGATTTTCGATTTTCGATTGAGTTACAGCCTTAAATCTGGGAGCAGCAACTAGGGTCTAAAATTTTAGGAGCATCCACGAATGGCGTTGGGGCGTTGTACCCGTTTCTTGCGGATCTGGAGTCTGAATCCAGCAAGTGCGAATAAATCACTAAAATCTGCTCGCGCCCGATCGGACAATTGTGATTTCCGACTACTCTGATAGAGTTTGTCTTACTTTACTATTTTTGACTGCAAATTGAAAAACTCAACGGAATACTTTACAGTGCGCCCGCCCAGAAACGGATAGAAGTTTCCGGCACTCGCGGCGAGCCCCCAAAATTTTAGATCCTAGTTCAACCTCCCAGATTCACTGCGAGAGTAAATCTAAAATCTAAAATCTAAAATCTAAAATCGATTGACTGAGTTTAGGAGTAAAAAATGCTGGATTTATTTAGCTCGGGAATCATCTCTCTGTGGCTGGACATGGCTGGGGTACGCAGTGCGGCACCCAACGCTTTGTCGGTACTGGCTTGGCGGGGAGGGATACCCGGGTTAGCGGTGGCCGAAGATTTGGCTTTTGGCGGAATAGATGCGGCAAATTCAGACTTGCCCGCAGAAGCGACGGTGCGGGAATATTTAAAAGATTTGAAGGACAAGAACCTGATTGAGGGGAATCAGGGAATTTGGGTGCAAGCGGGAATGATGCCGCTGGTAAGTCAGCAGGGCAAGACGCTGATGCCGGGGGCTTCGCTGACTAAGATTGCGACTTCTCTGGCTTCGCTGGAAACTTGGGGCGCTACTTATCAGTTTGAAACGCGGTTCCTGGGCACCGGGCCGATTAGGAATGGCGTGTTGCAGGGGGATTTGGTGGTCAGCGGCGGCGGCGATCCGCTGTTTGTGTGGGAGGAGGCGATCGCCGTGGGCAATGCTCTCAATCAAATGGGTATCGATCGCGTGGCGGGCAATTTGGTCGTGACAGGCAATTTTCGCATGAATTACCAGTCCGATCCTTTAGCTGCGGGGGAGGGTCTGCGGCAGGCTCTGAACGGGCTCAGTTGGCCTCCAAACGTGGTGGCAATGTATTCTAAGATGGCTCCGGGAACTAGAAAGCCGCAAGTAAGGGTATCCGGCAGCGTCATTGCTGAAAAATTTGTGAGTTCGGGGCGTTTGCTGCTGAAGCGCCGATCGCTGCCCTTAGCCGAAATTCTCAAGCAGATGAACGTCCACAGCGACAATGAAATTGCCCAAATGCTGGCAGACAATTTGGGCGGCGCAAAAGTTGTTCAGCAACAAGCGACTTGGGCTGCTGGGGTGCCGCAGGCGGAACTTCAATTAATTAACGGTTCGGGCTTGGGAGTCGAAAATCAAATGTCTCCGAGGGCTGCTTGCGGGATGATGCAGGCGATCGCGCGCAACCTTCAGACTACTGGGCTGACGGTTGCTGACTTGTTTCCGGTGTCCGGGCGCGATAAAGGAACTTTGGAAGATCGGCACATTCCGCGATCGGCTGTGGTGAAAACTGGTACTTTGAACTCGGTGATTGCTTTGGCTGGAGCGATACCCACGCGCGATCGGGGTTTAGTTTGGTTTGCAATTATCAATCGCGGCACCGATTGGGACTCTTTGAGAGCCCAGCAAGATATATTTTTACAAAAATTGGTGCAGCAGTGGGGAACTGCACCGACCCTGCCCCTAGCAATTACACCGCACATTGACGGCACTAGACCGGCCTTGGGGGCAGCAAATCGCAGCGATATTTTGCTCGGAGGCTAAAGGAAGAAGTCATTAGTCAGTAGTCATTAGTCATTAGTCAGTAGTCAGTTGACTGTGGTGAGCTTTCCAACGAACAGTCAGCAGCGAACAGTCAACAGCGAACAGTCAACAATGCCCCATGCCCCATGCCCCATGCCCCAAAGCATAATGTGAGATTTCGCGCCTGGAGTATGTCACAATTGAGCCAGGACTATTGTGCAAGAAGATGATCAAACTGCGATTGAAAAGATACGGGAAGAAACGCGAGACCAGCTACCGCATTGTAGCGATGAACAGCTCTACCCGCCGCGACGGCCGCCCCCTAGAAGAACTCGGCTTCTACAACCCCAGAAATAACGAAACCAGGCTGGATGTTCCAGCGATTGTCAAGCGCCTCCAACAAGGCGCTCAGCCAACTGACACCGTGCGTGACATCCTGAGAAAAGCGAATGTATTTGAACAAGTCGGAGCCGGAGCCAACGTTGAATCCAGCACAGCAGCAGTCAGCTAGTCCCAACTATGCTGGACTCATACAATTTTTAATTGGGCCTTTTCTAGAGTCGCCCGGATCTTTGCGGGTTGATTGCGAACTGCACCCGCGCCAATCGCGGGTTTGGGTTCGGCTCGCTTTTGAAGAGCCAGACAAGGGACGGGTTTACGGTAGGGGCGGACGCAATATTCAGGCAATTAGAACTACACTCGAAGCGGTAGCGCAAACGGTGGGTCAGTCGCTCTACTTAGATATATACGATGGTGAAGCAGGGGAGCGCGGCTCCGGGCCGCCCAGGGGCGATCGCGGTACGCGCGATCGAGGAGATTTCCGACCCCGAACTTCGCCTCCCTCGCCGACTCCCTTACCTAGCAGAGCTCCGAGAGAACAACCTCGCCGTACTAACACACCTACGTTTAGAACGAGCAGAAATACTCCCGGTTACTAACTCAAAAGCTGAGAAACAATTTTAGATTTTAGATTGCCTGTTGTAGACTTTGTATTACAAGCCCCGTTGGATTTGAGATGACCGGTTTTGCGATCGCACAAAAAGTTAAAATCTCAAATGTCGGCGGGCTCGGGTAAATCTAAAATCTAAAATCTAAAATCTAACTAAAATCTCAAGTTGCCTGACTTCAAAGAAAGGAGATTTGATTTGTGCCTCAAGCATCAAACTCATTTGCCAGTTAAAGATAAATGACGCCTTAGATATTAGGTACAATCTAGTGTAAGGCGTCTTTTTGTTCGCAAACACTGACTGATTTAACGGTTAATTGTTAACTTTTAATTGCTGATTTGGAGGAGCTCATGCTGGCATGACTGAAAAAATAACAATTGAGTTGCCGAACACTCAAAGCGCTATCTCGCTCGCCGGCAATCAAGAAGAAAATCTGAAAATTATCTCTAAGCAAACCGGGGCCAACCTGGTAATGCGAGGGCAAGAACTGCTGATTTCCGGCACAAAAACTCAAGTAGAATTGTGTCATAAATTAGTGCGATCGCTCTCCGGCTTCTGGAAAGCAGGCAAAACCATTACCGGAGTTGAAATCCAGACAGCGCGCCAAGCTTTGGATAGCAACCGCCAAGAAGATTTACAAAACTTGCAGCGAGACGTGCTCGCCAAAACCCGCCGCGGCGAAGAAATCAGAGCCAAAACCTTCAAGCAGCGCCAGTACGTCGAAGCAGTACGCACCCACGATTTGACATTTTGCATCGGCCCTGCGGGTACTGGCAAAACATTTCTAGCAGCTATTTTCGCCGTGCAAGCGCTGTTAAGCAAGCAGTACGAACGGCTAATTTTAACCCGGCCCGCTGTAGAAGCTGGCGAAAAATTAGGATTTTTGCCGGGAGATTTGCAGCAAAAAGTCGATCCCTATTTGCGCCCGCTTTACGACGCCCTCCAAGAAATGATCGACCCCGACAAAATGACCGATTTAATGGAAAGAGGCTTGATCGAAGTAGCTCCTTTAGCTTATATGCGGGGGCGCACTCTCAGCAATGCTTTCGTAATTTTAGACGAAGCTCAAAATACAACGCCTGCTCAAATGAAAATGGTGTTGACCCGTCTCGGCTTTCGATCGAAAATGGTAGTAACCGGCGATCTCAGTCAAACAGATTTGCCCTCATACCAACAGTCGGGATTGTCAGTTGCTCATAACATTCTGGGCAACGTTGAGGGTATTGCTTTCTGCGAATTCACTCAAGCGGATGTGGTGAGACACCCGTTAGTGCAGCGGATTGTCGCTGCTTACGAACTGTACGAAAAATAGTCAGCAGTCAACAGTCAACAGTCAACAGTCAACAGTCAGCAGTCAGCAGTCAGTAGGGGCGGTGCCCCCGTGCCCGCCCTCTTAGTAGTCAACAGTCAACAATCAACAGTCAACAGTCAACAGTCAACAATCAACAGTCAACAGTCAACAGTCAACAGTCAACAGTCAACAGTCAACAGTCAACAGTCAACAGCTAACAATCATCAAATTATGCCTAATCTGAAAGAATTCTTAGAAGCTTGCGAAAAATTGGGAACGCTGCGTTTGATCGTGACTAGCAGCGCCGCCGTGTTGGAAGTGCGGGGTTCAATTCACAAGCTGTTTTATGCGGAGCTGCCGAAGGGTAAATATGCAAATATGCACGCCGAAATATTTGAATTTCACCTGAATATGGACAAAATTAAACAGGTAAAATTTGAGACGGGCGAGGCGAAAAGAGGCAATTTTACGACTTATGCAATTCGTTTTCTGGACGAGCAAAATGATGCTGCTTTGAGCGCATTTTTGCAGTGGGGAAAACCGGGAGAATACGAACCGGGACAGGTGGAAAATTGGCACGAATTGAAGGAAAAATACGGGGAGGTTTGGGAACCCGCACCTGTTGAGGCGGTTTAAGGCTAACAAAAAATCAAAAAGGCGCGATCGCCCTGAATGCAAGTCCTCTAATTTTTAGAGTACCCATTTGATATCTTGCGAGCGATCGCCCGCAGCAGTCGCTCGATCGGCACCAAAAGCTCTTTTTTGAAGTCATTGGGTTGTGAGTCCGCGCCTGAACTGATTTTGTGGTTGCTTGTCCCCCATCAAGTTTTGAGCTAAAGTTACCATCAAAACATCCAAACTCCGAATAGTTAATCCTTGAGCCTTGACTAATAGCTTATCCCAATGGTATTAAAAGGTCTTGGAATGTTGAAACGCTGGCTTTTCCATTCTTTTCTCGCTGCACAAAAGCTAATTGATTAGACAATTTAACTTGATTAAAATATTAAAAATCTCGTTTATTTCAAATCTAAATTAGTTGATATTCCCAAGATAGTTATTTTGCTATAGTAAATATTCAGGTGACAAAATCGGCGCATACGGAAGTCATATCGTTTCCGGTTGCATCGGAATAATAAAATCGAGTCAACAGTTAACACTCAACCATTCAGTTTTTCGACCCGCCCGTCAACTCTCAACAGTCAACAGTCAACAATTCCCCAGGAGTGCAACCGGAATTGATGTCACAGATATCGGTTAAATCTCAGATGTTGCACCAAGATCGATCGGGGGGTGATTCGTGGGGGAGGGCGGGTTTATTAAACTTGTTTGCAAGCTTTAAGGTTGTTGGCGAAGCGATCCCCTACAGGTTCCACGCGAATGGTGCAATATCTCAGTTAAATTCGTTAAATCCCGTACACTAATAGTTGCCGAATTTCAACGTCCCAATTTGTTTCAGTTATCAATTTCCCAATGACTCGCTTAGCCACAACAATCGAAGCTATACTTTACCTCAAAGGTCAGCCCGTGCCGATCGCAGAAATTGCCGAGATTGCTAAGTGCGATCGAGCAGCAGCCGAAGACGGCATTATCGAACTCATGTCTGACTCTTCCCGCCGCGACAGTGCATTAGAAGTTGTGGAAACTCCGACGGGATACAGCCTGCAACTGAGAGACGAGTTTGCCAGTTTGATGCAAACTTTAATACCTCCAGAATTGGGTGTTGGAGCTTTGCGGACGCTGGCGGCGATCGCCCTCAAAGGCGGCATCGCGCAGCCAGATTTAGTGAATTTGCGGGGTTCGGGAGCTTACCAACAGGTGCAGGAGCTTGTAGAAATGGGTTTTGTACGCAAACGGAAGCCTGCAGAGGGGCGATCGTATTGGTTGCAAGTTACCGAAAAATTTCATCGGTACTTTCAAGTGGATCAACTCCCCAAACAACTGCAAATTGACTTTCAGGCAAATTTGTGTCCGAGCAATGACGATTAGTTTGAAGTAGAATGTAGCCAGCCAGAAATTAAGAATCGCCAAATGGTTTTTCACCCTGACTTTGACAATTCCAATGCCCAACAAACCGCAGTAAACCCACTTCTGAAGTACCTCCAACACCAATCTCCGGAGGTTCTAGCCCGCATCGCCAAGTCCGCCAGCCCAGAAATCCAAGAAATTATTTCTCATAACGTCCAAGGACTCGTCGGCGTTTTGCCTTCAGACAATTTTAATGTTCAAATTACCACTGACCGCGAAAACTTAGCAGGTTTGCTAGCTTCAGCTATGATGACAGGCTATTTTCTCAGGCAAATGGAGCAGAGGATGCACCTAGAAGAAAATTTAGCAAGCACCAGCTCGATTAAACCAAACTCTCCCAAAGAAAAGTAAAAAAAATTGACGGCTTGGGGAAGCCAGAAAGATTAGTGTTGTTCAAAAAATCAATAATCCTGGACGGACAGGGAATGAAGAAACCGGGTTTTTAATCCTATAATACCTCGCCATACAAGGAGGATTTGGGTAAAAAAACCCGGTTTTTGCGTCTAGGACGATCGAGTATCAGATTCATCTATTATCTCCACCTCTGGAAATTCTAGGATTTCTCTCAAGTGTTGCGACAACATAATTGTTCGGCTAGCGTGAACCGGAGAGTTGTGTTCCCCGGGCGGAAGTTTAAGGTCGATCGATCGATTGTCGATTTTTGTACCAGGGATTTTAACCCACATTCGGCACCCCAAGAATACTGTTGCTTGACTTGAGAGAATTGAAATTACTCACCGGTGGGGCTGCCGGATGCGGGAAAAGCACCCGGACGTACTTTAATTTTTTGAACTTGACCCAAACGGTTAATTTCCACTTCGAGTTCTTTGCCCACAGCAGTGTTTTCCACCCGTTCTTGCACGTCACCGGGAGAGTTGACCGGAATTCCGTCAACTTTTTGAATCACATCTCCGGCGCGCAGGTCGGCTTTTTGAGCGGGGGAATTTTCCACGACTCGCATTACGGCTACGCCTCGGTCGAGGGTGATTTTACGGTCGAGTTGTTTGTTGACTTCTGCTTTGGTGGCGGGAGTCAAGCTAATCATTTGAATGCCGAGATAGGGATGTTCGGCTTTTCCTTTGGCGAATAACTGATCGGAAACTCGTTTGGCGGTTTCGATCGGAATTGCAAATCCCAAGCCCTGAGCGTCGGCGCGAATGGCGGTATTGATGCCAATTACTTGGCCTTGGTCGTTCAGCAGGGGGCCGCCCGAATTGCCGGGGTTGATGGCTGCGTCGGTTTGGATGAATCGGACTCGTTTGTCGGGGATGCCGACTTGGGAACTCGATCGACCTGTAGCGCTAATAATGCCCACAGTCACCGTATTGTCGAGACCTAAAGGATTGCCGATCGCGATCGCCCACTGTCCCGGTACAATATTGTCCGATCGACCCAAAACAACCTGCGGCAGTTCCTTAGCATTAATCTTAACCACAGCCACATCCGTCAGCGGATCGACACCCTGCACCTTACCCTCAAACTCCCGACCGTCTTTGAGAGTCACCTTCACAGTATCGGTACCGGAAACAACGTGAGCATTAGTCACGATGCGGCCGTCAGCAGTCAGAATAAACCCCGAACCGGTACCGCGTCTGACTCGTTCTTCCGGCTGCGGCAAATTGTCCCCAAAAAACCGGCGAAACAAAGGATTTTTGAAAGCTTCCGGCACTCGATTCGTCACCTTGCTCGATGCGTCAATCCGCACTACAGCCGGGCCGACTTTTTCGGCAGCTTCAGCAATAAAATTGGGATTGCTGCGATCGACTGGGCGATTTTCCTCAACAGAAGGAGAAGCAAATGGTGGGATTTGCTGGCGCACCACGGGCAAAACCGATCCTGTTTCCAGATAATTTGGGGCTTGCAGGTAGCGATTCCCCAACCATCCCATGCCTCCGCCGCACGACAGCAAAGTCGCATAAAGGATGATTTGCTTAAAAGATAAACTCATATTTAACAACTCCCGCTGAATACCTCATCCCCGCAGACACCTTCGGCATCTAGCATTTTTGTCTTAACGACGGGAAGGAAGCGGGGCGGGGCTTACTTGCCGCTTCCTCAAGAACATAGTTGTTAACAGACAGGCGCTGATGGGCATCACCAGCAAAAATTGCTTGATTTCCCAAGAGCGAAGAAAGCTAATAACTCTTATCCTAACTTGGCTCGACCTGGGATTTGCAGTATCGGGTGCGGTTATAGTTATCAAATACCTACTTTCACTCGGCTCGAAATTTGTCAATTGTCCGAAATAAATACTTTTTTCCGTACATTAATGACTTTGATACGCTGATTTCTGGTCATTTTTGCGCTTGTAAAGGTCGATCGCCCCTTTTGGGTTCTCCGGCCGCAACTCCCGCGCCCGCACCAGAAAATCTTCCTTTAGGCCAACAACCAGGAAACTCCGACTGCGCCCGCGACTATCCCGACCTGGCGATGTCTCGCGCCGCCACAAAAAAAACCCTAGGGGCAACTGGCGGGGACGGGAAATAAATCTTAACATTACGCGCTGCCCGGTTCCTTTTTTTTGGGCGATACTGAAAAACCCGATCGGCAAAAAATCAGCCGGAACCGTCAATTGATTGGGCTTTTTAATTTATAGAAAATATAAGACTTAAAAAATTAAGCCCGTGGCGAGATTTGAACTCGCGACTTCCTCCTTACCAAGGAGGTACTC
The DNA here is from genome assembly GCF_049646505.1 of Microcoleus sp. GTDB lineage: Bacteria > Cyanobacteriota > Cyanobacteriia > Cyanobacteriales > Microcoleaceae > Microcoleus. The sequence continues at coordinate 710 of NZ_JBARVX010000304.1, read as the reverse complement.
TACCCCTGAGTTACACGGGCATAAAAGATTAAAAATTTTAATTTAACATTTTTAATTTTTAACTTTTATTTAAATTGTGGTGGGCCGGGCTGGATTTGAACCAGCGTAGGCGTAGCCAGCGGATTTACAGTCCGCCCCCATTAACCGCTCGGGCACCGACCCTTTTCCACAGTTATATAACTTAGCACCTTCATCTGTTTTTTGCAACATTCAATTTAAAATTCTAATCATTAAGTGCGAAACGTATAAGTCAGATCGCGTCCGATCGATTGCCGTAACAAACACTGTTTGCGCGTGCAAGTCCGCCGGAAAGCGGGTACAAGTCCGCACTAAGGATCTAAAATTTCATAACTTAAACACCTCCTACAGTCCTTTCTCCTGTAAGTTGCAAGAAATAAGGAGGCTCTTCCTCGCCTATCTGCATGACCAGGCAGAGCGAAAGTAACGAGCAACTGACAACTGACAACGGACAACTAGACCTCTTGCCTCAGTCCTTTTAATCAAATTTTGGGACGGGTTCGCGTGCCCATCCCACAAGAAAAAAGATTTTTGTGGGATGGGCACGCGAGCCCGTCCTAACTATTTTTGCAAGAAGTCTACTGACAACGGACAACGGACAACTGACAACCGACAACTGACAACGGACAACGGACAACTGACAACCGACAACTGACAACGGACAACGGACAACTGACTACTGACTACTGACA
>NZ_JBARVX010000303.1:0-5069 GCF_049646505.1 Microcoleus sp. | reverse complement strand
CCCTAACTTAAATTTTTGATTTTCCACCTCAAGATTTCAGAACCATCTGGCCATCTCAAATCCATCAGACAGACACTTTAGGCGAAGGCACCGATTCTTCAGACACATCCTCCTGATGAGGAGGCAGCAACTGTAACGACAAACCTTCCCGCGCCATCAAACTGTTCGGGAACCTTTGAGCCACTTGCTCTCCCACCTTGTCTAAAAACTCGTCATTGTGCAGCGGGTCGTGGTGAAAAATCACCAGCTTCTTGACATTAGCAGCCTTTGCCACCTTCACCGCTTCCTGCCAAGTCGAATGTCCCCAACCAACTCTGCTGGTCTTCTCCGAATAATACTCCTCATCCGTATAAGTAGCATCGTAGATCAGCACTTCGGCATCCCGAGCCAAATACAGCACATTTTCGTCTAAACGATCGGGAAAATGTTCGGTATCAGTCACGTAAGCAGCCGAATAGCCCCGCCAGTTCACCCGGTAGCCCATAGCTTCCCCCGGATGGTTCAACAAAGCAGTTTCCACCTTAATTTCTCCGATTTCCAGCGGTTGACCCACTTCTATATCGTTAAATTTCAGGTCTGCCCCCATAATTTGCAGGGGCACGGGAAAATTGGGGTGAAGCATCTGGTCGTTGAGCCGCTGCTGGATAGTAGCCTTATTAGGAGCCACTGCCCCATAGATGTGAAAACAATTGCCCTTAACAAAAGCGGGGACAAAAAATGGGAATCCTTGAATGTGATCCCAGTGGGAGTGAGTAAAAAACATATGAGCTTCTACGGGCATCTGCGACAGGAGAGTTTGTCCCAAAACCCGCAATCCAGTACCGCCATCAAAAATTAGGCGGCTCTGACCCACTCGCATTTCTATACAGGGCGTGTTGCCCCCGTAACGTACTGTTTCAGCCCCTGGAGACGCTATGCTACCTCTAACGCCCCAGAAGTGAACCGTGAACTGGTTTTGCATACTAGACATGGGTTTTCCTGCAAGATTACTCCGGCGAGCCATCGGTAAAATGTTTACATATTGGTAAGGGCTTTGCCATCAAACCTCAGTTCTTTGACTGTCGAGTTTTGCACGATAGGTGTCAAGAGTCTCGTTTGCCAGAGAATGCAAAACTGTTGAGCTTGACGGCAGGCTAATAAATTACAAGGTAGACTATCGAAGTCTCGACCGCCACTATTTTGCTTTCTTCAATAGCCTAACCTCTACAGACACAATTTGGGGGAGCATTTCTGCCTGAGTCTGGTCTTGTAGCAGCCTATATTTTCCCGCCTCCGCACTTGCCGGCACAGTATGGCGCGGTCTGTTGTTGGCGCTGCCAGTTTACGGGTTTGAGCCCGGATGATGGCTTGGATGCGATCGTCTCCGATCGATCGACCGTAAGATCGAGATATCTGGGTTGGTTGGCGATCGGGCGATCTGGTCGATCGGGCGCGACGGGCTCCGGGCCCTACCGGAATTACGGCTAATTTACCGGACTTGATTTGTTGCCATTATTATTCAAAAATAATAGCAGTTTAGGAACGATCGTGCTATTGATTTTCAAACAATAATATTTGAATTTTCGGGCATCACCTGCGGCTGTCGAGCCCCGCGATCGAGCTTTGAACCCACCCGGATCTGACATCCGCCGACAGGTTCGAGAAACCGGGCCCGACGGCAAAAGGCTGAATTTTCATCGCGTATTTCTTGGGAAACTGCTTCTAGCACTCAAAACCCCCCAAATTTCTGAAATTTATCAGTTTTCGGTGTTTTGTCGGCCCGCCTGCTGCTCCCGCGCCCGCGCTGTCTCAAAAGTGATTCAGAAATATTCGCTGTGGGCGGGCCGTACTTTTTTAAACAATCTTCAATTGCTCTATTTTTGGTAATGATGGCTCGAAATTCAGCGCAGTTGCGGTACTCGCTGCGGGTGAGAATTTCCGATATCATAGAGTATAAGACTCTTATTTGCCGAGAATCTAAATCATTGCTAAAAACGCCGGGATAACTGAAAGTTATTTATCAAAAAAGTCACTATGAATCAAGTTAAAAAAACTACAACAAAGCTGAAGAGATTGCCAGTGAAAGTATCCGAAGACACTTGGCAACTCGATAAACTCCCCCCGATCGACCCGTCCGAGGACATGACTGATGGGCGAGCTTTGAGAGAGATCCGTCAGCACGATCGCTTGAGGGGAATCGCCGGGACAGCCGAAACCAGAGGCCTCCGGGTTGAGACCAAAACCGCTCGGAGCCGATCGCCCGTGGCTTCGATCCCCTTTGCCAAGTGGCTGCTAGAGCGTTTGACTCGATCGAAAGGTTGGCTGGCACTTGTCGCCCTGGGAGCAGTTTGGGGGTTGTGGAACAGTCAGCTACTGTTTTCGACAGGGCTGGGGATCGCAGCGATGATACTGGTTTACCGAGGAGAGTCGCGGGAGTGGCAATTGCTGCGATCGCAAGTCGAGCAATTTTGGGATAGCCCGAACCGCCGGTTTGTCTTAGCGGTGGGCACCGGCGGCATTGCTGCCTTGGTCGCTTACATGAGTTTGGCGGTTTGGGCGGATTCCGAGAGCCACTGGATGGCTGCGAGCCTGATTTTGCAAAACTTGGGGACGATCGCCATTGCAGGGCTGCTGCTGCGGCAAGCGCTGAGTCTGGGGGCCTCAAAAGATGAAGCGGCGCTCGATCGCATCCTGGCAGATTTGACCGATGCTGACCCCGTGAAGCGTTTGATTGCAGTGCGGCAAATGACCGATTTGGTGAATAGCGGTGGGTTTGGCCGTCGGAGTTCTGTCAAAAGTCTGCCCGCCAAGCCAAGGAACAGGATCGCCCTAACCCGCGCTGCCGAGTGCTTTCGCCTGATGCTGAGTCGAGAACCGGAAGCTTTAGTCCGCAACGCTCTTCTCGAAGGTTTGCAGACGTGGGACGATACCTATGGCTTGAATTCAAAATCCAAAAATAAAGTCATCGACTATTAGCTGACCGTCAAAAGCATAAAAAGTAATTCGATGAATATTCGGGGCTTTGACGCGCAGGGGAGCGCAGGGGGCGATCGGAGAATTAGATCCTGCTAGATTGGGTGCAGGCATTTCATCCTGAACAATTGGGTTCCCGTCGATGTCGCAAGCAGATAAAACAGTTCGCCGCGAACTGGTGACAAGTCCTGACACGGTGCGAACTGGATGCTTGAAAGTAACTTCTATCAATCCGGTTTTTGGAGCTCCCATTAACACTGTTTTCCCAGAACCCGTCAAAAATGCTGGGTTTGAAGGTTGGATGGCGACGGCATTGTTAAAAGTCACCCCCCAATGTGCAAACTGGTTTTCTACTACTTCAAAGCATTTCAAGTCTTCTAAAGCTAGGCGGACGATCACCGGTACGGTGGCGCGCGATCGCACCTCTAACCCCGCGCCCGATCGTTCTGGAGTGGCGACTAAAGACTTTTTGCCGTTTAAATCCATGCTTCGACAGGCTGTATCAAATTCTGCAAACCCGTCCGATTGAAGACTTTGTGCGTCAACCATAAAACCCTCGCGATCCCGTTTCCTGAGCAGTTGCATTTTTAGTAGATCTCCTGGAAATTGCTTGTTTCTGGTGTTTTGGAATTTGTAACGGCCTTGCTTTGGAAATTGCCCAACCTGCAACGCCGGAATCGACAACCGATCCCCCGCTGATAACAAGGACTTTCGACCTCAAAATCCACTGCTCCGCAAAATATGGTAATTAATTATTCGTGATTGGCGATCGGCAGCAAACTTTTTACCCGCCTGAAAGTGAAATCGAATATTTCTGCTTTCGGGGTTGGCGAACCCACTCGATTTTGTTGAGGGGTCTTACCCATCATTTTGCTATTATCTCCGATCGGCGTTAGGCAAGCAAGGGTGAGGATAACTACACAGGGGAACTCCAAAAAATCGCAAAACTTAGTTGCTGTCTGTAGTTTCAGGCTTCGTTTGTACTAAAATAGATTGAAATCCATACTTAATCTTTACAAAAACTCCGCTAGCTTTGCAACTTTTTTAAACTGAGACTGGGCTGCGGAGGAAAATCTAAAATCTAACAGCGATTATTGAGGTTTATTTATGCTTGTGCCCCTCGGCTTCGGTCAGCGATCGATAGTTACTTCTCTCGGCAGAATGGTATACTACACTGCTGAAAAAATGCCTTGGCTCGAATTGTCTGCCCAGGCATCGGAAAACAAACCGAATTTGGTATTTTTCCACGGTTTTGGGGGCGGGTCTAGTGCCTACGAATGGTCGAAAGTTTATCCGGCTTTTGCCAGCGAATATCGAATTTTGGCACCGGATTTAATCGGTTGGGGGCGATCGGAACATCCGCAGAGAAATTATCAAGTTGAAGATTATATCACAACTTTGATTGAATTTCTAGAAAAAACTTGCGACAGTCCGACGGATGCGATCGCTTCTTCGCTGACTGGGGCGATCGCGATTCGAGCTGCGATCGCCCGCCCGGATCTTTTCAAATCGCTGATTTTGACAATACCCAGCGGTTTGTCGGACTTCGGACAAGATTACGGCAGCAGTTTCTTCGCTAAGCTAGTCAACACGCCGATTTTAGACCGTTTGCTCTACAGTACCGCGATCGCCACAGACGGCGGCATCCGCAGCTTCCTAGAACAGCGCCAATTTGCCGATTCGCGCCGCATTTACCAAGAAATTGTCGATGCTTACCTCGAATCTGCCTTGGAACCAAACGCAGAATATGCCGCCCTGTCTTTTGTGCGGGGAGATTTGTGCTTTGATTTGTCGCTGTACATCGCTCAGCTAACAACGCCGACAGCGATTATTTGGGGAGAAAAATCGCAGTTTACCGGGCCGGATATCGGCCAGCGATTGGCCAGTCTCAACCCCGAAGCAATCAAAGTTTTTCAATCTCTGGAAAATGTGGGTTTGACTCCGCAGTTGGAAATTCCGGCTGTGACTGCTGGCTTAATTCGACAATATTTAAGGTTGCTTTCTCAAGGGTGAAGAAGGAAGAAGTCATTAGTCATTAGTCATTAGTCATCAGTCATGTTTTGCTGTCGCCTCCGAGCTTTCCGTACAAAGTCATCAGGAAGAAGGAAGAAGGAAGA
>NZ_JBARVX010000302.1:0-8235 GCF_049646505.1 Microcoleus sp. | reverse complement strand
CTACAAAATCTTGAACATCTTGTACGAAGTTTGAAACCTTAGAGATTTGGAATCTCTGCATTGCAGACCGAAAATTCTTTTTACTGACATCTTCGCCAAACTTTTCTGAAAGTATTTGCCATAGTTCCGAGCCGATTTGCCTCACATTGCTTTCAGAGCAGTCAAAGTCTTTGGCTATGTGCTTGTATGTCTCACGTTCTAGAGTGCCTTTTAGTACCGCTTCCTGTACGTCGTCTAGGTGCTGACCCGTTTTCTCGAAGACTATCTTATCCGCAAGTTTTAAGGCTTCTTTTAGGTTTATTGGGTCTAGGAGATGTGAGTTTTTTTGGCTCTTCATTACTTGTTATGCTAAATATGTCTGTAAAATCGCCTGAAACCCTTGCTGGGTAATAGGTGTATTCGTTATGTGTATCGTTTGAGGTTCTGCGTTCGTGACCCACGGCTAGAAGCGTTGATTTTACAGGCAAGTTAAGATATTTAATTAATAAATCAGCATAAAAGGTACTGAAGAGCCTTTTTTTTGTATGATAGCTCATATTTAGGAACAGTTTAATACATTTTTGTACAAAAGTAGATGAAATCGGGTCGGTGGGGGACGGCGATGGGGACAAAATTGAACATTTTTGGGGTAGACAAGGCTGTAAATTTTAAGGATTATAGAGGAAGTATCAAAAGTAAATTGTAGGTATTAAACGCTTGCCGTTTCATACTCTCTAACTCTTATCAACACTTCGGACAGTTTGCGATCGCTAACGATAGAATAAGGGTTCCAGGCTTTCGTCTAACCTCGATCGCTAACGGTAGAATAAGGGTTCTAAGCTTTTACTCAAAAACTGTCCGGGGTATTGCTTATTACAGTTTATTTTAACAAACTAAATCATGTTTTTGCCTGGTGAGGCAAGGGAGCTATTTTAATGGTTGGTTTTGCAGATAAATTCAAGTCTATTGTGAGTAAAGCACAACAGAAGGTCGCAGATATTCAAAATAGTGAGCAACTAAAAGACATAGTTGGTCAAATCAAAAAAGAGTATTCAGAGATTACTCCAGCCAAAACGGAAGAAGAAAAACAAAAAAAAATTGAGCAAGTTAAAGCCATCGTTGGTCATATTAAAGATTTGGCTCAAATAACATGGGAAGAACATAAAGAAAATTCGGAAAAGCAAAAATTTGAGTTTGCCGCTGCCGATGCGTCTAATTATAGGTATGAGAAGGCAGTAAATACTCTCAAGGCAATTCCTACTGCATCTAATTTATACGAAGAGGCACAGCAAAAAAATTCTGAGTATGTTAAAGCTTCCCATGAATACCTGTTGCAACAATCAGCACAAATGGTTGAGCAAGGTCTTTATAATGAAGCAATTAAAATTTTGAAAACAATTCCTGTAGAAGCTGCCGTATATCAGCAAGCTCAAGATAAGATGTCTGAATATGTGAATACCTTTGAGATACTAATCAAAGAACACAAAAACCTCATCCCCTTCATTTTTGATGATAAAATTGTTGCAGTTGCTTTTGTGGATCAGACAGTCCATGCTGTCAAACAGATAGAACGCAGATCTATTATTTATAACTCTCTTGCAAGCACTTATCCTGATGGAGAATTTCTTATTATTCGTCTCATAGTTCGGAATGACGGCAAAAAATCTCGTACAATTTCAGCATCAATGATGACGCTCATTGACTCTCAAGAGCGTGAGTATAGTGTTTCTAACAAGGGTCAAACTGCTCTCCAAATCAATGGAGATCAAACCGTTGAGTGTTTTGTTAGTGAGATTCAGCCAGGTTTGCAAAAAATAATCACTATCATTTTTGATGTGCCTCGCGGAGTAAACAATTTAAGTTTGAAAATTCCTGGTGGTTGGGGAGGAGAGACTATTTTGCCCCTATCTCTTGCTCTTTGAAACCTGGCAAACTCCGGTAGTTTTCGAGTTTAGACAGTAGGGTGAGTATTGCTCACCTCATCTAGCTATACTTCTCTGTTCTCTCTAACCGTTCTTGGGGTGTTTCATCTCCTTATGTTGATTGATTGCACTAAAGGCATTAAACTTTGCTCCACAGATTCCACAAATAAAATGTTTATTTTCTTTATGAAATTTAAGTGCTTGTGGATTTCCGAAAGGTTCATTGCATTGATCGCATAGATATTTTTTCTCAGACATTATCTTTGTCTTATAATTAATAACCACATTATATTATTTGCCAATTGTGCTTGTCAATAACTTAAATATAAAGATACTATAAGTTAAATTGACGCAAGGAAACCCCAGCTATTTTTCCACTGACAATCCGATCCATTTCCACCATCTCAAAGGGCGATAATTGCACGGAGAGCGAGCGCCCCATAACACATAAAGAGCGATCGCTCTTTCTTGTTTCTGATGACCGATCGCCTATTTTCAATTATCTAAAAACATCAATCTATTAGTCAATCAGAATTATTACGCAGAGCGAGTTGGTACTGTGAAATTTGTAAACAGTCGCACATCAAACTTACTATCTCTCAACGAATTCACTAAGCGTTCATCGAGTGTTAGCAACGGTGCCATAACTTGCTCTGAAAGTGCCACATAACAGCCATCATAAGCTGTAATTCCATAGTCCAAACCAATTTGGACAGCCTCACTCATTAGATACTTCGTTGAAGTAACTTGAAATCCTAAAGCTTTCAAGTCACTTAAATCTGCCTGAACTTGTTCAGCAGTGTAAAGGTTAGCTCGAACATATTTCCAAAGAACATTAGCACACTCAATATAAAATAGATCGGGTACGAAAAACTCAACATCCAGATCGTCGAGACAATCGAATAGTTGATTAACTTTTGGAGTCAGTGGATCGGAAATAAACTGCTTAATACAAATATTTGTATCGATGACACATCGTAACGGAACAGTCATCTGTTGCGATCCTCTCCAATCAAAATCGTACTATCCATTAAACCAAAATCCCTTGGATTAACTCTAGGACGACTGCGAATCCTCTGTAGGATTGCTGACATTGGTTTGCTCTCTTGCGCCCGATCGATCGTTACCTTGTCAGACTCAAATGATTGCTTCAATAGACGAATGACTGCTTCATTGAGAGTCAAATTTTTTTCTGAGGCAAGATATTGAATGCGACTGTACAATTCATCAGGCAGGTTTTCAATCTGAAGTGTAGCCATTGCAGTCTTATAATTATTTGATTTATTATATCACCAGTTTAACTTAACTTTCCACCCTACGGTAATCGCCGATGCGGATGCGATAGCGACCCGCGTAACCTCTCATGGCTTTAATGTCAGAAATCTCCTCCAAGGTGTTGATTGCTTCTAGTGTGGTAAAAGCCAGATCGTATATGCGTTGGTAAGATGTCGAGCTCTTGAGTTTTTTCAAGTCTTTTAGAAAAGCCTGACGGTATTGAACTTCCCAGATAACTATTCCTCAAGATAAGCTAAGGCTTCCGAGCGATTTAGCAAGGGAGTATTAACAGCTTCATCCATTGCTTTGTTCATGCAATAATCTTCTACCGCACCCGCAAGTCGATCGACAGAAACTTCTTCATTAGGTAGTAGTAGTTGTCGCCATAGCTCAATAGGAATCACCACAGCGCTTACATCTCCGTCTTTGTTCGTAAGATATTCAATATTTAACGTTGTTTCCATGTCATACTCCCGAAACTTCCTGCAATTCTAGCTTACCTGAGAGTGCTGTGGCAATATCTGGTTTATGAAACAGCTCTCGCCCAGACACAAAGCGAATGGGAGAAAGTTTGAGAGTTTAATTTAGTCAACGGGAGAACAGCAATGGCATGGGTGTTTAGCTTATCGGCTGAATGTGGAATAAAACAATCTGAAGCAAAGCAATTTGCTCAATATTTTAATGAAATTTTCTGGACGCTCTCAAACGGTAGACATTCCCAATGTAGGGCAGAAATTTTTCAGGATATAGAATAAAATTGGTGGTACCGAGTTTGTCCGAGTGGCATCAGTGAGATTGGGACAGGCACTCCAGAAAGTGCTTATTTAATGACAGAAATAGGTCTCCATCTGTATAATAATTTGCGGTTGGCTCCATCGTTTCGGTATGCTTTAGTTGGTATGGAAGCAGACGAGTTTAGAACCTATAGCGAATTGATTGAAGAGTCAGCCTTGGTTTTTCCAGGATTGGTTTTAGCTGAAGCTGTTTGGCAAGCGACTGGCTCGGATTCGGTTTTTCGATCGTTCACTCTTGGATATGTTTGGAAGCCGTATGAAGGTGAAGCTTACAGACCGCTAATAGCATCGCCCGAACTAAAAAACAAGCTTGATGAATTGCTGAGTGTGCGGTAAATCCCTGCACTGGATCGATCGACCTTCACACCAAATACCAAACACTGTGATAATTTTACGAGTTGCGTTCTCGCCTTTCTAAGGTGAATTCCGCATATAATCCTTTTTAACAGCAGCATTTTCTATCTGATTACGAAATACATCAAGCATTCCCATAATTTCTGCGTGTAGCTCTATATACTCTTCTCTGTCAAACGTCAAATAGTTACCATGTGCAATTTCGTTTCTTGTTTTCAAAAGCTTAATATCGATTAACACGGACTTAGTAGAGTAAACCGAAAAGTCTATTCCCAGAGTACAAGTTATTTCCCTCAAAATGTCAGAAGACAGATTGGATGCAGTAGAAATTGCATCTTTGTCTTTGTATGGCAAAGAGCATTTAGCATTTAAGTTAGAAAGGAAGAAATCACAAACAGGTATATATAATGATGGTTTATTAGTGTCTCTAGCCTCATTCAATTTTGTCTTCATTGCCAGAGCCAGAAAATTGCTACTAAGCTGATCGTAGCGAAGTTTTTGCATCGCAACATACTCTAGGTAACTATTTGATGCTAATTTGACAAAACCTTCCCAATGAGCATAAAGAATACATATTCCACTCCGAATCAACGCACTATGCCTTTGAGGAGAAACATTTCTCGCTTCTACCAAGGATTTGAGTTCCGAAAGTTCCTTCTTTCGCCAAGCAAGATCGGTGGAAAGCTTATCACTTAATTGTTCAGCAGTTCGGATACTCATTAGGGCGAAAATACTTTTCTACCAAGCGGAATCAGGTAAGGTAAACGTATTGCAGCATTCACGCCTGCTCCCGACCATTTTTGATAAGTCGGATCGGACCAAATAGTTTTTACACTATCAGATATCTGGTTTGTTTGAGGTGGATTTTTATAATTATATCCGATTCCCAATGCTACCACTTCATATAATGATAATAGAAAACCACCAAGGAACTTGTCTTGTTCAGATTTATATTTCTTGAAACTATTATCACCTGTAGTTTCATTCAGAAGATCGAATGTTGTTTTGAATGCGGTTTCTATATGCTGATAATCTAATTTTTTATTAGCAGCCATTTCACGCATTTTGTCTGTCAGGAAAACGTGAACATCACCACCCAATTTTTTAATGTTTTTCTCATCTTTGTCAAATAGAAGTATGAAACGTAATACTAATTCCATATCATACTGTTCTTCATAGAGCCTATCGCTTAAAGCCGTACATTTTTTGAATGGTTCATAATCTGCTAGTGAACGCATCAATTGATATAAATCTTTATTCAACATCAAAAGAATGCAATTTCTCACTTCTTGAGGTGTAGCAACGGAACCTCCTGTATTCAGTCGCTGAAATAGCTCATATTTAATCATTTTGTCGCTTTCTTTCTCAACAATATTTACAGCAATTTTTGAGCGTTTAATCAATAAACGCTGTGCTTGAGTGAAAGAATTATCTTTGTCATTTGGATCGTCCCACTTTTTACCTTCTAAAGAAGCTAAATATGTAGTTTTTTGTAAGGCTACTGGATGTGTATTGTTTTCTGATTCATTTTTTTCTGATTCATCTTTTTTCAAAATTCCGACAAATTCATATATTGTGGATAGTCTCTGAACACCATCTACAACATCCCAAACACCATCATCTCTTTGGCTCACAAAAATTGGTGGAATAGGTATACCTAGCAAGATTGATTCTATGAAGGTAGATTTTTGATGATCTGACCAACGAAAAAATCTCTGAAAATCTGGGTGAATATCAATCTCACTCTTTTCATAAAGGCTGATACACTCTCCAATAGACATTGAGTAGCTATCAGTCCGAATTTCTTGCCTTGTTTTGTCAATCTCATCTTGCAGGGACATAGTTCAAGGTGTGTTAAATGTTGTTATGTATAACCACTTTTGTAGAATAGGGATACTTAGCCATTCTACTGTGTTCCGTTGCGCCTGACTAAAAGTCAGTATTTAACCCTGCAATTATAGCAGATCAAGCGATTTGTTGCTTAAGTCCTATTAATTAACCAAATTACTGCGGCCCAATTCCCTTCAAAAACTCCTGTCTTGCCTCAATCCTTGAAGGCATTAAAACACAACGCACCAACAATTCTAAATCCAATTCCGGCAACAAATCACTTCTTGAAACTTGCTCATAATCATTCTCGCGCAGCCGATAGACATCAAGCCGATGATTTTTCCAAAACCAGACTTCCGGGATGCGAAGTCGTAGATATTTAGCTAGTTTATTGGTACTCCCGCTAGTAATCGTTACTTCCACCGCTAAATCGGGATGCTCTTTCTTTTCACCTATATAATAAGACTCATCAGGCTCAAACGATACATCTCTTGCCCGGTCTCTGCGAGTTGCGCTTCCTACAGGAATATATTCAATTTCCATTTCACAAAAGTAGAGTTGTATCAAAAAATTAAGAATACAACTGATTGTCTCATGTGCTTCGCCCAATGTCATAAACTCGATCCACCCATCAAGATAAGTTATCCGCAAGCCTGGCGCATCTGCCATTAGAGATTCTATGGCCTCAAATTGCTCCCAACTATAATAACCGGGCAGAATTAATCGCTGTTCTCCAAGCGTAACTACTTCTTCTAAAACTTGTGCAGTCACAGCTATCACCATCCTATTTTAAATATTATATCAATTCCGACTGTGCCGAAATGATATAGAGGACACGGCAGTGCCGTTTCCCTACCGCTTTTAAATATTATATCAATTTCGACTGTGCCGGAATGATATAGAGGACACGGCAGTGCCGTGTCCTGATTTCGGGTAAGATTAATTCGGATACAAAAGGTCTAATGAACTAGCTCGATCGCCCTTTTAGTCAACGCCTCAGCAGTCAACCCGTTAAACGCCATCAACTGACCCGCACTAGAAGTAGTTTCCCCCCGCTTCCAAGCAAAAGTATCACGCGGGCAATTGCTGCGGAGCATCACCGGCTCCAACATCCCAGAAGCACCGCCTGTCACGCCAATCAAGGCATCTCCACCAAACATTTCAGCAAATTTCTCATCGCTCAAAAAGCCGCCGTCAGCTTCCGAACAAGTATCCCAAGCAACATCACTTGAACGGTACAAACGGCGCGGATTCACAACAGAAACAATTCGCACTCCAATCCCTTCGGTTTCCAAAAATGCTGCGGCTTCAAACACCGGTATTAAAGTCATGTCGCCGACAACAGCAAACACAACTTTCTTGCTTCCCCCTTGATTGTGAGGAGCTTGGGGAGAATTGATTTCGTGCAGCACAACTGCACCGTCTTGCAAACCTTGGCGAGTCTGTGCAAAAGTAGTGCGAATTGGCAGCGGCGACTTGCTCGCAGTAATCACAACTCCCTTATTTTTAGCACTCAAAGCCCACTCGTAACAAGCTTGAATGCTGTTAGCATCCGGTGGAAACAAAGGAAACACATTGCCGTTACGCATCATTGCGGCAAAATAAGCCTCAATTTCCGGCCGCTGGTGCGTCCAACCGTTGCGGCCTTGCTCCAATGCACCTGCAGTAAATAAGGTGACAGTAGCCGGAGTTGGACGGCGCAATTCTGCCATTGCTTGGGTAACAGTTTGCCAAATTGGTAAACCGTTGATAGCAAAAGATTCGTAGGAACACCACAAACTCCGCCCTCCAAATAGCGACAAACCTACAGCCAAACCCGCGCAAGCATCTTCGCTCAAGGGTTCGTAAACTTGACCGTTTGGCGATTGATTGTAGAGGTCATCTGTTGTCGGGTGAATGATTTTGAGAGCTTGATTGATGTTGGCAATTGCCGATGCTTCATTACCGTCAGCATTGGTGACAAGAAAAGTCCGATCGCACTCGCCGACTTTCGCTACCAAACGTCCCATTGCAGTTGTCGAAATCTTGGCTTCTCCGCCAACTGCAAATTCTTCTAAAGGCAATTCGCCCAAATCTGCCAG
>NZ_JBARVX010000301.1:0-5104 GCF_049646505.1 Microcoleus sp. | reverse complement strand
AGACCTCTTGCAAAAATAATTAGGACGGGCCCCAGAGCCCGTCCCACAAAAATCTTTTTTTCTTGTGGGATGGCTTTGAGCATCGTCCCAAAATTTGATTAAAAGGACTGAGGCAAGAGGTCTAATAAGTATCTGGGATTTTACCAATGATTTAACGTAATATCTGCTACATTTATCGATCGCACTTCTGTCAATTTCTCAAAAAAATGATTGTGCGCCCTCGAGGGGGCGCGATCGCAGTACAATTACCAACAGTCTTGGTTTAGCCAGCCCCATCCTCAAAATTCAACTGTTCTCGCAGCAGCCCAAAAGCCCTCTACAGAAAACGCCCCGACTCCCGCCACCTCAACACTGTGAGCTGATTGGTTGATTCCGAGCCAAAATGTCTTAAAATATACGATACAGCGAGCTGTCGCACAGCCGGCATATATTAAAAACAGGCGCTTTGCCTGCAATAATTCTTTAAAATATAGATACAGCACCGCCGATCCCTAACTCTTCCGCTGAGGGAAGGGTGGGGGTTTAGCAGCAGACAAGACTATCCGTCCACAGTAACGTTTCAGTAAAGCCCGTGCAGTTGCTTTACTCTCAGGTTTGTTCACGTTATTTGCAGCCAGTTACGAGGAGAGTTGACCACCAGTGCTCCAACGCATCAAACAAGACTTAAAAAACGACCTGATCGCAGGTCTGCTGGTAGTGATACCCTTAGCTACCACCATCTGGCTGACAATTACCGTCGCCAGTTGGGTAATTAATTTTCTTACCAAAATTCCCAAGCAGATCAACCCTTTTGACGGACTCAACCCGATTTGGGTCAATCTGCTGAATTTTTTAGTAGGGCTGGCTGTACCCCTGCTGAGCATTTTACTCATCGGTTTAATGGCCCGCAACATCTTCGGGAAGTGGCTGCTAGACTTTGGCGAACGCCTGTTGCAGGCAATTCCCCTAGCGGGTTCGGTTTACAAAACCCTCAAACAACTGCTGGGAACTATTCTTAACTCAAATGACAAATTTCGCCGGGTGGTGTTGGTGGAATATCCGCGCCGGGGAATCTGGGCTTTGGCGTTTGTGACGGGTACGATCGAGATTAACGATATTACATCTCATTTGTCCGGCGAAACTCCGATCGGCATTTTCATCCCCACCACGCCCAACCCCACCACCGGATGGTACGCTATAGTCCCGGAAACCGATCTAGTCAATTTGTCAATGTCGATCGAAGATGCCTTTAAACTGATCGTCTCCGGCGGCATCGTCAACCCCAGCAACTCGCTTACCGTCAGCGCCGACAACCTCCCCGGAAAAACACTCGAACCGTTAATATCCGAATCAAGATACCAGCCTGTACCAATAGAAGAAGATTGACACCAGGTTGAGAAAAACGTAATTTCAATCGCCCTTGTCTTCAACCCCCACAGCAGGTGGGTGCAAGTTTGACTTTCTGGCGGTTGAAACCGTCCAGTATTTTTAATAACCGATAATATTTCTCCAAAACCAGCCCAACAACAATCATGACCGAGGGCGGGTTTTTTGCGGGTTTTTCTGCTAAAGTCCAAGGCTAGGGTCTCAACCAACACCTAGCAATCTCAACAATTCTTAAATTCCTATCCCAATTTCTATCTAAAAAATGTCAGTAACTCAGCTCTAAAGAGACTGAGCTTGTAAGAAATTGCAAGCTGTACTGACCAGTCTAAGCCTTAACTGGCTACGTTATTTAGGTCACGACACCCTGGGATACGAAGCCAGTCCCCTGCTCTGTCGCTGGTAGTTAAATAGTCTTAAAGTCACTGAGACAGTGCTACCAGCATAACAAGCCTTTATAACATTGACGAGGCTAACATTACCCGAAAGGGACTCGGAGACAACCATATCTCCACGGAGGGGCAACCATACCCCTCCACCCCGAAAGGGGGGGTTCAAGGCGATTGAAATCGCCGGGTCGTTTCCCTTTCAGCACTCTTCGTGACTGAGTTTCCCACATACCGTATTTCTTTTTATGAAAAAATCCCGCGAAACAGCACGCGAACTCGCACTCCTCGGCATCAGCCAACTACCGTCAAATCCAGAACTCTTAGAAGCCAAGAAACTGCAAGATGTTGTCCTCGCCGCCGTCCGCACCCTGACAGCAGAAGTTCAAGAATCCCTAGAAGCAGCAGCCTCGGAAGTGCAGCGGAGTAGCGACAAACTGCTTGCTAGCGAAATCCGCGCCGGCGATATCCAAAGTGCTAGAGTAATGGTGCGCGAAGCTGTGGAACTTACGCAAACCGCCATCAACCGTCTCGGTTCGGCAATGGAGTTTCCAGAACTGCTCCAGCTTGCTAACCAGCAAGATGTCCGCACCTATGCTTTGCAAATCCTGACGAAAGTTAGCGCCAACCGCCCTCAAATTGACGAATTGCTCTCGGAATCCCTCGTGGATTGGCAAATAGATCGGTTGCCCAGGATCGATCGAGATATCATGAGAATTGCGATCGCCGAAATCCTCTATCTCGGCTTAGCCGAACAAGTCAGCGTCAGCGAAGCAGTCCAACTAGCAAAACGCTACAGCGGCGACGAAGGACATCGCTTCATTAACGGAGTTCTCCGCCGAGTAGTCGATAAAATTAACGCAGAAGTTGTTAGTCAATAGTCAACAGCCTGCAGTCATTAGTCATCAGTCATTAGTCATTAGCGATCGGCAATCCGCAATCCGCTCTACACTAAGGACTGATGACTAATGACTAATAACTATATTCCCAATTTCCTATGGTTTTTAATTGGTTTCGTCGCCAGTACAGCGAAAGCGGATCTTCTGAAAAAGAAACTCCCCCCCAGCCAACCCAAGATGAGTCGGCAACTTCGGCACCCGCCGGGCCTCCAGCAGATGCAGCAACAGACCAAAGTTCACCCGCTGCAGCCGAAGATTATCTCAATTGGGCGAAAGCTGCTTACAAAAATATTCAAAAACAGCAAAAACCTGAGACAGAAGTAGCCGAAGTTGCAGCCGAGACAGAAGTTGCCGAAGTTCCAGCCGAGACAGAAGTTGAAACTGTTGCAGAAGTTCCAGAAGTTGAAACTGTTGCAGAAGTTGCAGAAGTTGAACCAGCAGAAACTGTTGCAGAAGTTCCAGAAGTCGCACCAGAAGCGATTGTTGAAGCAACCGATGCAGCACAAGATGCAGGATTTGCCGACACAGATCCGCAAATCGCTGGGGCGATCGACCTTGCACCCGCTGCTCCACAATTAGAAGTTACAGCAGAAAATATAGAAATTGCCCAACCTGCAACCTCAGTTGTAGAAGAAACCGAGTCGATCGCATCTGAGGCGCAAGCCGACGAATCTCTGCCGTTTTGGGCCAGAGCTCAAGCCGATCGCACGGATCGCATCGAACGCCTCAGAGAAACCGCCATTGAAGAACCAGAAGTAATTGCAGCAGCCGCCGAAAGAGCCGCAATTATCGAAGAAATTCCCGGTTTCGACTTTGACGAAGGCTTTTTATGGTCATCAGAAATCCTCGCCAGTCAGGGGCGCCGGCCAGATCAAGTATCCGTCGAAGAAATCAGTTGGCTGCAAAAACTGCGGAAAGGCTTAGAAAGAACCCGCCGCAGCTTAATTAATCGACTAAAGGCGATCGTCGGTCAAGGCCCGCTCAACCAAGACGCAGTAGCCGAAATTGAGACTTTGCTCCTACAAGCCGATGTCGGAGTCGCAGCCACCGACATCATTATCAGCCGCCTGCAAGAAAGACTCAAACAAGAAGCCTTACCGCCAGAACAAGCTCTAGCCTTCCTCAAAACCATCCTGCGCGACATTCTCGACGCTCCGACAGCCGAAACCGCCGCCGGCAATCCCGCCTACAGCCTGACATTTGCGCCAGAAAAAGACACCTTTAACATCTGGTTAATTGTCGGAGTCAACGGTGCGGGCAAAACTACGACGATCGGCAAACTCGCCCACATCGCCCAAAAATCCGGCTACAACACCCTAATCGCCGCCGCCGACACCTTCCGCGCCGCCGCCGTAGAACAAGTCAAAGTTTGGGGAGCCCGCAGCGGTGTCGAAATTATTGCCAACCCCGGCAAAAATACCGATCCAGCAGCAGTCGTGTTTGATGCGATCGCCGCCGCCAACGCCAGAAACACAGAACTGCTGATCGTAGACACCGCAGGCCGCCTGCAAAACAAAAAAAATCTCATGGACGAACTCAGTAAAATCCGTCGCATAGTAGATAAAAAAGCCCCCGGCGCTACCGTAGAATCTCTACTGGTCTTGGATGCCACACTCGGTCAAAATGGTTTGCGACAGGCAGAAGTATTCGCAGAATCTGCCAAATTAAGCGGAGTAGTATTGACAAAACTCGACGGTTCTGCTAAAGGTGGTGTTGCCCTAGCAGTAGTGCAGCAGCTCGGTCTCCCCATCCGCTTTATCGGAGTAGGAGAAAGCATCGAAGATTTGCGCCCGTTTTCTAGTTACGAATTTGTCGAAGCCCTACTGGATTTTAGATTTTAGATACTTCGGCTTCGCTGTACAAGTTTTAGATTTTAGTCAAAGCTAAACATCTAGAAACAATACTTTCGCCCAGTTAGCTCGTTACCAGGCTCTGCCTGGTAATGCAGGTAGGCGAGGCTCTGCCTCCTTGTATCTCGCAACTTACAGGAAAGATGACTGTAGGATGTGCTTAAGTTATTAAGTTTTCTATCAGTTGATATCAATGCCATACTGTCCAAACTACTTGCTAGAAAAAAAACCGGGTTTCTGGTCAGGTGGCACGTAATTCCTCAATCAATCAAGCTGCCTTTAAAATCTAAAATCACAAATTTAAAATGACTGCTGTGCCTTTGCCTCGTCCCTCACCTCAACCTGCTGACCGCCCGGCGGGTCGCAATTCTACCGACGCGACGCCAGTATTTGCCCTCAAAGAACTGGTGGGCCGCTTGCACCGATACCAGCACAACGTTCAAGATATGTTGGGCTCCCTGGGATTTGCCCTCCGCAGTTTTAACAATCTCAATCAATTTTTGGAGTTAGTACCTTTGGTGGCGACTCGCGTTACCGATGCCGACGGGGGAGCTTTAGTGGTGTTCAAACCCAACGGTCAAGTCAGGTTCCAGCAGTTGCACTGTCA